>JBBPYR010000018.1:0-2218 GCA_038199755.1 Ktedonobacterales bacterium
CTGCTCCCTCTGTGGACGTTTGGCGATCACCCCTACGATGATTACGAACAATCCACTGGTGGGGATTGGTGTACGCCAGAGTCGCTACGTCATCAAGCGTGTGCTCAAGCAGTCCGAAGAAACGCACACCATGACAGCGGTCGCCCTCGACACCCAGACCAACGAGCAGCAAGTAATCCTCAAGCGTCTCGAATGCTCCGATGGCCTGCTAGCAAACCGCGCCAAAGACGTCGCCTACTATGAGCGCGTCACAACGCCGCTGGCACAACTGCATCATCCGCTCATCCCGCGTGTGTTGGACCGCTTCGCCGAGGGCAAACACTACTACATCGTGCTGGCCTACATCAGCGGAGAAAGCATCGAGGAGCGTTTATACAAACTCCTGCGCCCACTCTCAGAACAACATATTATTGGCTATATGAATACCATCCTCAACGTCCTGATCGCGCTAGAGCAGCAACAGCCACCACTTTATCACTACGATATTTCTCCGGCCAACATCTTGATTGAGGCGAAACGTAATCGCGCTCAATTGACAGGCTTTCAGGTGCCAGCCGCCCCCAATTTGAACACCTTTGATGCACGCGGCAGAATGAGCACCATCCATCGAACAACACGTAAACTGCTCATCTCGCCCTACCTGCCCATACAGGACAAGCCCTATGATCGGCGTACCAGCATGTACGCGCTCGCCGCCAGCATGCATCACGCCCTGACCAATATCGCACCACCACACTATCCAACCTATCCTCCCGTACGCCAACTCAACCTCAATGTTTCGCCCCAACTCGAAGCCATCCTTGCCCGCGCTTTACAAGAAGACCCTGTGTTGCGTTACCAAAGTTATGCCGAAATGAAACAAGACATACAACGATTACTGGGACAATAAAAAAACCGTGGCGTCTTGCCACGGTTTTTTATTGCCCCAGTAATCTTACCCCCTTTGTTCAATGGGAAGATAGGGCGTTACTTTAGGGCCAACATATTCCGCACGAGGGCGAATAAGACGGTTATTGGCGTATTGTTCGAGCACGTGTGCAGTCCAGCCTGCAATACGACTGGTGGCGAAAATGGGCGTGTCCAGATCGATCGGAATACCCATCATATAGTAGACCGAGGCGGAATAGAAGTCTACATTCGCGTTGAGGTGCTTGTGCTCCTTCATGTAGCTTTCGATATTGCGCGATGTCTCATACCAGCGCATATCATTGGTACGTTTGCCTAACTCTTCCGACATAGCGCGCAGGTGAGTCGCACGCGGGTCCTCGGTGCGATACACGCGATGCCCGAAACCCATCACGCGATCTTTGCGCTCCAAGGCAGCCTGGAGATAGGAAGCGGCATCTTCCGGCTTGTCGATACGCATCAGCATGCGAATCACCTGTTCATTTGCGCCCCCATGAAGCGGGCCAGAAAGCGCACCGATAGCAGAGGTGATTGCCGCGTACATATCGGCCAGGGTGCCCGCAGTGACACGGGCGGCGAACGTCGATGCGTTCAATTCGTGGTCGGCATGTAAAATCAACGCCAGATCCAGCACACGTGCCATGTAAGGATCAGGGGTTTCGCCTTTGAGCATATAGAGGAAGTTCGTCGCGTGACTGCCCTCGCTGAGAGGAGCTACTGGCTCTTTGCCATTGCGAATATGCTCCCAACTGGCAATAATCGTGGGGAAGGCCGCGGTCAGCAGTACAGCCCGCCGCTGATTTGCGGCGAGCGAGCGATCCTGGGGTTGGGAGTCAAAAGCGGAAAGGGCCGAAACAATCGTGCGTAACACATCCATCGGAGTTGTCGTCGTTGGCAATTGACGCATCACCTCAAGCAGAGCTGGCGGCAAAGCACGCATTGCGATAAGTTGCTGCTTGAGTTCATCGAGTTGTGGTTGCGTCGGTAAAACACCATACCAGAGGAGATAGGCCGTTTCCTCAAACGATGAGTGTGTTGCCAGATCGTGAATATCTACGCCAACATACGTCAACTTGCCAAGCTTACCATCCAGGTCACATATGCGCGAGTCTGCCGCGACAATATCTTCAAGACCGCCAGTGGTGGACATATATCTGTTCTCCTATAAACGTCTTAGGCCTATAGAGGCCGCCAGTGATCAAGCATCATTGCTCCTACTATTATTCTACCATAGCCGAGTATAGCGATGCTCTATAAGAGAGAGCGTAAAGAGGGCACAATGGGTCATACTCGTCGTCGGCGAGTATGACCC
>JBBPYR010000019.1:0-11332 GCA_038199755.1 Ktedonobacterales bacterium
CCCTCTTGTTACTTATTTGTGACATGCTGCATGGATTTACCATAGCACTCTGGACAATCCTTGCTGCATGTCTCATTCCTACGAAAATCTAGGGAAATCTTCACCGTACATGGGGAAATACAACTATCTCTTAACTCAATCATCATACATTCTCTCTTTTCAATATATGCGTTCTGTTAAATAATACACTTGGTTACATATTTTTGTGTTCGGAAAATGTCTCTATTTATTCTGTTCTTGTAAGAAAGAAGGTGCCCTTCAATGAAGAACAAATGGGTGCGTTTCGCGGCTGTGGCCGCCGTTGCCTGTGCGCTATTGATTGGTGTCACAACACGTCTTGTGACCAGCAGTAGCCCGCACGCTGCCAAAGCAGCTGGCAACTTCAACAATTATGCCTCACTCAGTAGTATGCAAAAACGACTTATCTCTGGTTTTGTCTCCTCTGAACTTGATACGCAGAAGGTAAATGCTGCAAGTGCGCGTCAGCACAATTATTTTCCCACTGCTGGCGATGATCAATGCAGTCTCAAAATTGGCTCTAATATTAAGGTCAATCAGAATTGTGTGAATCTAAGCGACACAAACCTGCAAGGGCGAGCGCAGGCAAACAATGAAACTTCCATTGCTATTGACCCTATGAATTCTAAGCACATCGTTGCCAGTGATAATGATTATCGGCGCGGTGATGGCAACTGCATCGGTGCCTATAGCATCGATGCTGGTCATACGTGGAATGATACACTTGTCCCAATGAGCTTCACCAGTGGTGCTGCTTTTGGGGCGGCCCGCCAATACTGGCAGGCTGGTGGTGATACTGCTGTAGCATGGGACACGAAGGGTAACGTCTATTTCCAGTGTCAGATGTTCCAGCGTGGTGCGCCAACAACCAATAATGTCGATGCGTCGAGTGCCATCTATGTTTTCCGCTCCACGGGTAACAATGGTGCGTCATGGAACTTCCTCGCTCATCCAGTGATTGAGTACAATGATGTTGCTGGCTCAGGTGCTGTGCTAGAAGACAAGCCATTGATGACAGTTGACAACCATGTGGGTAGTCCTTTCCAAGATCGTATCTATGACACCTACACTGAGTTCGCGGCTGATGGTAGTGCTTATATCTGGGAGTCTTATTCCAGTGATTACGGCCAGACCTTTAGCCCGCGTACCCTTGTCAGCTCGACGAGCGCGCTGTGCAACAACACGTTTGGCGTGCCTACCGCACAGGGGACCTGCAACGAGAACCAGTTCTCGCAGCCGTTCACCGGCCCTGATGGTGCATTATATGTTGCCTGGGCAAACTTCAATTTGGCAGCTGTTCCTACTGCGCCCACGGGCAACGCGACTACGACGACAACAGGTATCGACAATCACTATCAAATGCTGCTGGCCAAGTCGGTTGATGGTGGCGCGACCTTCTCCGCACCCGTCAAGGTGGGTGATTACTTTGACTTGCCCGACTGTGCCGCATATCAGGCCGGTGCGGACTTTGGTCGTTCTTGCGTGCCAGAAAAGGGTAGCACAACAAATTCCATTTTCCGCGCTACCAACTATCCAGTAGGTTCTGTGAATCCGCTGAATAAGAGTGAAGTTGTTGTGACCTACGGCTCATACATCAACAAGAATTCTAACGAGAAGAATGGTTGTGTCCCGCAGGGTTTCTCTACTACAACAGGCAATCCTCTATATACAGGGGTGAAGACTGCCGGTGCTTGTAACAACGATATTCTTGTCAGCACCTCGGTTGATGGTGGGGCGACGTTTACGGGAACCAGTACGGATCCACGTCTGCTACCGAGTGTGAACCAGAGTTCTGCACAGAAGACAACCGACCAATGGTGGCAGTGGGCTACGTTTACCTCAAATGGCAAGTTTGTTGTCTCGTACTATGATCGCCAATATGGTACAGATGAGAATACTGGTTATTCCGACTTCAGTCTATCCGCCTCTAAGGATGCTCTGGCCTTTGCGACACAACGTGCCACATCATCTTCGATGCCACCGCCCACTCAGTTTAGTGGTGTTTTCTTTGGTGATTACACTGGTCTGGATGCGACGAGTAGCACCGCCTATCCGCTGTGGATGGATACGCGTGATCCAGAGCTGTTCTTGTGCCCAGGGACAGGGGTGACAGGTGTACCACCTAAAGTCTGCACTGCCAGTGCGACCAATGCTAGCCGTGCCAATGATCAGGACATTTTTGTGACGGCTTTGCCTTTAAAAACATCCTGATCTCTTAAAAAGAAGTATAGAAGTACAAGAACAGAATAGAACAAAAGTACTGCGTGTCCTACGCGGTACTTTTGTTCTATTCTGTTCTTGATATAGCAGCCTTGGGAGCTCGCGAAGGGGTTGGATGCCCACAAGGGACATCCCTACTGAGGGAAAGTAGGAAAAAGTCCCGTTTATCTTTTATGAGTGACACACCCTTTTACGATACGTTGTAGTGTATGCAGATACGATAGATAAGTTTAACTGTTTTATTGTTAATGGAAGGAACGCCTGGTATGTCGTTGCAACCTATGTCATCAGGTGATGGTAGGCGACCCAAGCTCAAGATTTTTACAACTCTTGCAATTCCCTTGCTCGCCCTTATCCTGATTACAGGTTTTTTCACATTTCATGTCACCAATCTTTTTCAGGCTTCGCGCTCAGCGTTAGCGAGCGATGTTATACCCTTTTCAGGTACGATCTCTCCACTCATGAAGCGTAGTCAGCAAATTGGTTCAATGAATTCACAAAGCAAGATTGATCTTTCAATTGGTTTACGTCCACGCAACCTTGCTACACTCACTGGCTATGTACAAGATATGGCGCATCCCAAGTCGGCCAACTATCATCGCTATCTCAATAGCGCACAGGTGGCCAGTCTTTATGCACCGAGCATAAGCGCGCAAGATACCGTAATGCAATTTCTACAATCATCAGGCTTTACAATTACTCATACCTATAATCATCGTTTATTGATTACTGTCAGTGGTACAGTGGCACAGGTGGAGCAGGCCTTTCATGTGACGCTGAATGATTATCAAGCTGCTGATGGCCATACCTTCTATGCAAACGGCACAGAGCCACAGGTACCGGCGAATATCGCCCCGCTTTTGCAAAGTATTAGTGGTCTGAATAATGCTACCCGCTTGACCCATCCACGTATGACGCCGGGAAGCACTCCTGTTGCGTTGGCAACAGTACAGGGGCAGGCGAGCTCGTGCCCACAAAATGTCGCGCAGAACTGGCTCAATTCGGCCTATGATATTTCTGGCCTGACGACTAGTTATCGTGGGCAAGGCCAAACGGTTGCACTTTACGAACTGGCAACGTTCCAGAATAGCGATATTAGCGCGTATGAAGCGTGTTTCGCACCGGGAGCACATATTCCTGTGCAAACCATTGTGACAGGGCAAGGCACGGTCCCCAGTGATGATGGCATCGCCGAGGTGGAGCTGGACGCAGAATTAGTTACCAGCGTGGCACCACAACTTGGTACGCTCAAAATCTATGAAGCGGCTAATGATCCAGCTAATCGTCTGGCGGAATGGGCACAGATTGTGCAAGATGCACCCGCGGTTGTGAGCACGAGTTGGGGCGGATGTGAACAACTGTCAGACCCCAACGAGATTTCCCAAGAAAACGTCTTCTTTACCATGGCAGCGGCCCAAGGCCAGACCATCCTTGCCTCCTCCGGTGATAGTGGCAGTGAGGGTTGTATGGGGCAGGTTGCGGCAAACAGTCAATTGAACGCGATTGACCCCGCTGCCCAGCCTTTTGTGACAGCGGTTGGCGGTACCTCGGTGATTTGGAATGGTACCCGCAATGAAAGCACCTGGAATGATCAGTCTGGTGCTTCTGGCGGTGGCATCAGCCAATACTGGACCGCACCCGCGTGGCAAACTGGCCCAGGTGTCAACAATAGTTATACAACGGGTACTCCCTGTCACGCGACTGGTGGCGCGTTCTGTCGCGAAATTCCTGATATCTCGTTAAATGCCGACCCCGTGACGGGCTATGCCATGTATTGTGCGTCGAAGGCCGTTACGTTCTGTAACGGACACGGCCCGTGGTTTACGTTTGGTGGCACCTCTGCTGCTGCCCCCGTTATCGCCGCCATGACAGCGTTACAAAATCAGTATTTGCTGGCACATGGTAGCTTCAATGTTGGCTTCTTAAATCCCTTGCTGTATCAGATCGCCGCTGGTGGCAATGCCAGCCAGAACATACATGATATTACGCAGGGACCCAGCAACGATTTCCAGGCCAAAAACGCGGGCGCATATGCCACTACTGCTGGCTATGACTTGGCAACAGGTCTGGGCAGCCCAGACGCAGCGCACCTAGCGAGTGCCTATTTGTCACTCTCAAATCAGCGTTCTTCACCTGCTAACAACACATGGTACTTCGCTGAGGGCAGCGTGGGTGGTGGCTTCCAGGAATACATCACGCTGCAAAATCCTAGTTCGACCGCAGCTGCGCAGGTGAGTATTACTTACTTGTTCGAGTCTAGCAACGCCGTGACAGTAAACCATACTGTGAACGCTAGCACACGCTTCACAGTCAGTGTGAATGCCGATTTGCATATTCCCGCGAATGCTACACATCAGTCGATATCGGCGATTGTGCGGGTGATGTCTGGTGGGCCGGGCATTGTCGCCGAGCGGCCTATGTACTTCAATTTTCATGGTATTCAAAGTGGTACTGATGTGGTTGGCACCACATCACCCGCAACCAGTTACTACTTTCCAGAGGCGGATACACGTAATATAGGGCGCACGTATGCTACCTATCTTACGATGCTCAATCCGAGTACTACGCAAAGCGCGCACGTGGTCGTGACGTACTACACTGGCCACTGTGGATTGAGCGGGCAAGCGAACTGTCCCACCCAGGCCGTGACGGTACTCCCGTTGCATCGTGGTACGGCAACGCCACTGGCGTTCCCGTTGTATCAGCAGATGTCGGTCAAGGTGACATCGGACCTGCCCGTAGTGGTAGAGCGACCGATGTACTTTAATGACACGATAGCAAACGCCGGTGGGCATACCACAGGAGCTGCTAGCGAAATTGGTGCGACCAATACGGGCACTGACTGGCTGTTTGCCGAGGGCTATACGGGCACGAATTTCCAGGAATATCTGGTACTGGCAAACTTCGGCACCACCGCTACTACGGCTGCTGTGCAATTGAAGTACGAGAATGGGCATACCCAGACGCTTTCGGTCCCAGTTCCCGCGCTCGGCCAGACATACTTTGACGTGAACAACGCCAATGCACACCCAACAGGCACGTGTGATGTTACCCCTTGCTCGACCACTCCGGCGGTCTCGGCAGAGGTGACCGCGACGGCTCCGATTGTGGCTGACCGCCTGATGTACTTCCACTTTGGTGGCAATCGCATTTCTGGTGGCACCGACGCCGTTGGTGAGGCGGGACCCGCGGCCCACAACGTCTATGCCTTTGCCGAGGGCTATACGGCAGGTTCTTTCTCTGAGTATCTGACCCTGCAAAACCCCACAAACAATCCTGAAACTGTGGCTGTGACGCTCTTTGTCGATACCTATATCATGCAAGAGCAGGTGACGGTGAAGGCGCATAGTCGTCGTACCGTTGGCATTAATGCGCTGGTCACGCCCGTGGCACAGGCCTATCCAAATCTTGGCTCGAACTCCTATTCGGTCTCGATGACGATACAGGCATTGGGCAATGGTGCAACGATTGTGGCTGAGCGACCGATGTACTTCAACTATAGTAATGCCGATCAAGGCGGCACCGATGTGTTGGGGTATGTAGGAGGTTAATGGGGAGTTAACAACAAGGCTTTCTAGAAGAGCAGCTATCTCGTCTTGGCGAGATAGCTGCTCTTCTTTTTTGAGAACATGTTGTGATGGTATGCTTTGCGTATGTGATGTAATTACTTATGCATCTCATTCCTTCATCGTACCTGCTAAAGGGTATGGAGCCGATGGTGAAAAACGTGGCATGACAGGATATTACTGGTACATGACCATCAACGGCGATGGGTCTAAAGCTAGCACGTCGGCGGGAGACATCAACGGCTTATCGAGCGCATAGAACAGTTTCATGCCGGGATATTGAATCAGCTGATCGTGATCGAACATGCGGTAATCATCGATCTTGGATCCAGGGTCGCCAAAGCCGTCGATAGAGGTTACAACCTGCACGCCGGGCTTGATCTTGATCTTTTGCCAATCGGGAAGCATCGATTCCAAGAACTGGTGAACGATCAAGATTTTGGGTGGCAGGTGTTGTGTTTGCACGAGGTTAGAAAGTTGGTCGATCACCCAGTTGATTTCGGATGCGTACATGCGCCCGAAAACCTGATCGGGTATGCCGCCCGGTGGCAGGTCGAACTCAGGGTCAAGTGCTAACTCCACGCCGGGCATTTGCAGGTATTGCCAGACCAGTCCCACCTCTTTTTGCACGGTGCTATGCCCAAGCTGCATATCAAAAAAGAAGAGGGCATGATTATCGTTGGCAACCTTGATATAGTGCTCAACCGAGGCGGTAGGCATGCGATAGACCCAGGTGTTATCCTTCATGGGCACAGGCTGCACAACTGGTGTCACATAGTCAAGCGCGGGTACAACGGGATGAAGAGGGTCGAGGGTAGCATATGCCTGCGCTTGCTCGTGGAGTTTCGTGATGAGATCGCTATCGTTATAAGCGCCAATCGGACCCATCACGGCGGAGAGCGGGTTGCCATAGAACACTACTAGGCGATGGTCCGGCAAACTGGTATGCCATATCCAAGCGGTAGGTCCGTTGATGCGCCGCAACTGCGCGATATCCTGATTGTTAGTCGCGATATCAGTGGCTGTAGGTGTGGCAGTCGCACTGGCGCCTGTGACAGCAGTCGGTGTTGGCGTCGCTGCGGGTAACGTAGGTGAGGCAACGCTTTTGGTCGCACTGGGCTGTGAGGATGCGACCTGTGTTGTCATGCTACTGCAACTCGCAAGGACTATTAATGCACAAATAAGAGCGAGGGGAGCCATGCGGGGCAGCCCACGAAATAGTAACATAAATGTCTCCAACCTAGCTAACTATATTCATGCCTGTGAATATAAATGAAGCTTTAACAGATGTCCTATAATGTAGAACGGCTTGCAGGCGAAAATAGTAATGATCAGTTTTCGGGTTATACCTTTTTCAAGATGGCTCTAGCGGGTGCCCCCTCGCTACCCATCATTTTGATCGGGAGGCAGATCAGGTCGTACGCGCCTGCTTGCACCGATGCGAGGTTGAGTCCTTCAATAATCCAAATGCCCGCACCGAGTAGGGCATGATGGGTTTCGGGGCCATCTTTGTAGAAGCCACCCACGGAAAGATAATCCACGCCGACTGTTTGTATTTGCAGTTTTGCCAAGTATTGTGCCGCTTCTTGCGAGATGTACACAAACTCTTTGACAAAGGTGTATGGTTGCCAATATTGTGTGGAATTGATGGTTTTGAAGAGGATACGCTCGCCAGGTTGAATGTTGTGCTGCTCCAACTCGGCAGGTTTGATCGATTCCGTGTCGCCAATTTCGATGACACGCGCTCGCCCTAACGTCGCGCTTAGCGGCATGGTGTCGATGCTCTTGCCATCTTTGACGAAGTGGAGTGGTGCATCCATGTGGGTGCCAGTATGCACGCCCATCGACATTTTCGTGAGGTTGCACACATCGCCCTTGTTGATGTCCATGACGAAATTGATTTGCACAGGTGGGTTATCCGGCCAGTGGACCATGCCATCGTGCAGTCCGACCGAAACGTCAATCCAGTTGTCCGCAGAAAATTGTGCATCTTGTGACATGCTAGTGTTGCTCCTCTTCTAAATCTTATACACTTTGCTCAAATCTTCTCAAGTATTCTGTGAGTAAGAAAAAAGTTCCCGCTAATGAGAATATAGCGGCTATGAGTAGTACGCGTTCTTGAATTGGTCTTTGAATAATAAGGCCGAGCGAAACGTTGAATTGAAATAGCACAAGCAAAATTGCTACTAGCTGAGAGCCGAAGAATATTCCAAATACATAAATGATATTAAAAGAGTAAAACGCTTTCCAAAGGGAGTTTTTATGCCTTTTATAAAGATACGCTTCCCAGGTAAGGTCGGTTAAATGCTTTTTGGTATCTTACCGAGAAAAAAGTTCACCTGATCTTAAAGCAGTATAACATAACCTCCAGTACAGGGTATACTATAAAAAACGGTTGTTCAGTAGGATAGTGCGTAAAACCATGCCAACACCTGTACTAATCATTCTTGCGGTTCTGCTGGCCCTGCTCATACTGCTTTTACTCGGTATGGGCTATCAGCTTGTGGGCGGCATGTTGGATGATCGCGTGTATCCACCGCACGGCAAGCTGATTGATGTGGGTGGTTATCGCCTGCACCTCTTTGCTGAGGGCGAGGGAAGTCCAACAGTTGTGATGGATGCTGGTCTGGGGCACACTGCGCAAATCTGGAGTCTGGTGTTGCCAGAGGTGGCGAGCTTCACGCGGGCCTATGCATATGATCGCGCGGGCTATGGTTGGAGTGATAGCGGGCCGCAGCCGCGCACGAGCACGCAGATTGTCAAAGAACTCCATACATTGCTCACCAACGCGGGTATCCCTGCACCTTACGTGCTGGTTGGACACTCGTTTGGTGGTCTGAACATGTACCTCTATGCGCTAGAATATCCCGCTGAGGTGGCGGGTCTGATTCTGGTAGATGCGCTTTCAAAAGATATCCTTACCGACAACCCCTATGAGTTGCGCTGGTTTATTTCTGTCAATCGCATCAAGTTTCGCATCCAATCGGTGCTCACGCGTCTGGGCCTCTTTCGCTTGTATATCCTGATTAGAGGCCCGTATGCGGCCATGACCTTTGTGAAAACCCTGCCACAGGCGGTGCAACGCCCATTGCTCAGTACCTTTATGCGCCGTACCTTTCACGCTGCGGCACTGGAAAGCAGTATGCTGGGCGAGAGTGTCAGGGAGGTCAACGCGTTGGCAAAGCAAAAACCGCCGCTCACTATTCCACTGACGGTGCTTGCCCATGGTATCCCGGATATGTTCGCGGGTCGCATGTCTGAGAAGGAGACGCAAGAGGGCGAGCAGCGTTGGCGCAGGCTTCAAACAGGGCTTGCTGGCCTTTCTACACAGGGCAAACTGGTTGTCGCGGAAAAGGGTGGGCATAAAATTCACATTGATGATCCCGCTTTGGTGATTGAGACTATTCGCGAGATGGTGGAAGGGATACAAAAGGAAATACAATAATGCAAGGAGTAGCTTGACTTGACGTGGCGCGAAAAAATGGGTATTATTCGTACATGAGTTACGACATACTGTGCCAGCAGAAACATTTGCTGGCTATCGATCACCCCAATAAACATATGTCACATGGTGTGGCCGCATAAGCCGGGCGCAATGGCTTGTGCGGCGGATAGTCGCGCCAGAATGACACGCTGATCTCGCTCTCATGCATCGCTGAGGGTGAGCTAGTTGCTTGTCTTGGTATGTGCAACTCTCCCCGCCTCTTTCATCTTCTTACCACGCTTCTCTTCTCTGCATAACCATTTGCCACCTGGCTTCCCTCTATGCTCTTCCCTTTTGCTGTCTTTTGAGTTTTGTTTTGTCTTGTGCAAGGAGAGAAGTATCCATGTTACTCGTGAATTTTTCAAAAATTTCCAAAGATTTTGGTGGCAATCCCATCTTTCAGGATGTTGATTTAGAGTTGCTTGATGGCGAACGTATTGGCCTCGTGGGAGAAAATGGTAGCGGGAAATCGACCCTCTTTAAGCTGATTACTGGGCAAGAGGAGCCTACGAAGGGCGTGATTGCGCGCAAACGCAACCTGACGATTGGCTACCTGACACAGGAGGTCGAGGAGGCGATGCTGCATCAGACCGTGCTGGCAGCGGTCTCGGCCATCTCACCCGAACTCACGCCGCTGGAGAGACGCCTGCGTGAGCTTGAGGTACAGATGTCAGAGCCTGAGTTCGCGGCTGATGAGGACGTGATGGAGCGGGTGCTGGCGGAGTATAGCCATGCGCAGGAACGCTTTGACGCGCTCGGTGGTTATAGCGCAGGTCATCAGGCGGAGGCCGTCTTGAGTGGGCTTGGCTTCGCGCTTGATGAGTTTTCGCTTGAGGTAGGCGTGTTTAGTGGAGGCGAGAAGAAGCTGATCAATCTGGCGCGCATTCTGATCCAGATGCCTGATCTTCTCCTGCTGGATGAGCCGGACAACCACCTTGATATGCACGCCAAAGCCTGGCTAGAGGGCTACATTCAAAGTTATCCGGGGACGGTGCTGATTATATCGCATGATCGTCACCTGCTTGATCGTACCGTCAAGAAGATTTTTCAGCTTGAGGATGGTGGCATTTCCATGTATGCGGGCAACTACACCTATTATGTCGCTGAACGCGAACGCCGCCTGTTGAAGCAGCAAGAACAGTATGCAGTGCAACAAGAGGAGATCAAACGCCTGGAACAGAGCATGCACCAGTTGAAAGAGTGGGCAAAGTTTAATTCCAAGTTCGCGGGCCGTGCGGAATATATGGCAAAGCGTGTCGAGAAGGCAAAACAGGAGGGGGTGGATAAACCAATTTTGGAGCGTGACCGTATTAAGGTGAATCTTGACGCGGAGCGCAGTGGCAAGAAGGTGTTGGAGATCAAAGGATTGAGTAAGGCCATTGATGGCTATACCCTCTTTGAGCCATTTGACCTGACGATCCTTTATGGCGAACGGGTTGGCATCGTCGGGGCCAATGGCAGCGGCAAGACAACGCTGCTCAAAACGATGCTGGGCCTCTTGCCAGCCACAACTGGTAGTGCGAAGATTGGGGCGAGCGTTGTGGTCGGTTATTATGCCCAGGAGCAGGAGACGTTGCCGTTCCAGAGTACGCCTATTGATTTTGTGCGTCGTCTCAAGAACATGACGGAACCGCAGGCCATTTCTTTTTTGCGCGGCCTGCTCTTCTCGTTTGCTGACATTCACACACCCATCGGGCAATTGAGTGGTGGTGAGAAGAGTCGCTTGCAGTTGGCCCGCTTGAAGTTGACCGATGCGAACTTCCTGTTGTTGGACGAGCCCACCAACAATCTCGACATTGCCTCGACCGAGGTACTGGAAGCAGGACTGGATGATTTTGAGGGTACGATCCTCACCATCTCGCATGATCGTTACTTTCTGGACAAGATCGTTGATACGATTGTCGAGATCGGCAGCGACAAAAAGGTGCGGGTCTATCCGGGGAACTTCTCGTATTACTATGAAAAAGCAGGCTAGTAGGGATTGTCGCTGGTTGGTTTTTAAAAAGGATTAGCTGGGTTAAACCCCAAACCACAAAACCCAAAA
>JBBPYR010000020.1:0-53207 GCA_038199755.1 Ktedonobacterales bacterium
AAGCAAGGTCATTCCATGTTCGCTGCTCTGACCGCTGTCTTTCAAGGCCATCCTCTCCCCGTCGCTTGGCGACCTGAGTAGTTACGGATGATCTCCCGTTTTTCTATGTATAATTTTCCCTCTCGACTCTCATTCGCTTTTGTGATATTATTCTTGCCATGTTGGAGAATATTTCTCGACCTTGTTTTTTCTTGTTGTTGTCTGGACATAAGGGAAACCGTATATGCCAACCTTAGAGCGCTCGAATCCCCTTCCACTGTATTATCAGTTGAAGGAAGTACTTAAACAGCAAATTCATGCTGGTCATCTCGCCCCACATTCTGCAATTCCCTCAGAGCCTGAACTGGTGGCTCAATATCATGTGAGCCGCGCCACCGTGCGTCAGGCATTGACCGAACTGGTACACGAGGGCCTTTTATATCGGCAACATGGGCGCGGAACATTTGTCTGTGAACCACGTGTACAACAGAACATTAGTGAACTGACGAGCTTTAGTCAAGACCTGCGCCGTCGCGGGAAACGCCCCAGTGGGCTCTTGCTTGTCAGTGAACTTGCCCGTGGTTCACAAGATGTGCGTAGTCGCTTGCGTTTGAACGACGAAGAGCAGGTGGTACGCTTAGAGCGATTGCGTACCGCCGATGATGCTCCTGTCGCATATCAAATAGACTATCTTCCTCATCCGCGTGCCACTGGTGTCTATCAGCGGGCCAAAGAAACGGCAGAAGGCTCACTCTATGCATTAATGGCGACCGAGGGACTGAGCCCATACATTGCCGAACAATCGTTCAACGGTGATCGACCAACCCAACGTGAAGCGGAACTTCTGCGTATCGCAACAGACGAATCTTGCCTACGCATGTTCTGTACCACATTTGATGAGACTGGCACCCCAATTGCCTATACCGAGGCACTATATCCAGGGAAACTGTACGAGTTCCAGTTTACCTTGCGTGTTTCCAGATAATTCGTCTATCTAACTCGTGGGTAATTCGTGCTATACTCAGAGAGAGTTATAAAAAATAACATTACACGATAGAGGAAGTAGGAAGCTTTCATGGAAAATAATCAAGATGTAGGTAAGAATGGAACCAATAATGCGGTTCCAATGCAATTTGTAAGTCGCCAGGAGATGGCTATGTCCTGGACTGATCGCGGTAACGCAGCCGCTCAGGCAGACGACTACGAAACCGCGGCAGAGGCTTTCGAGCAGGCCGTTGCCGAAAACCCCGCCGATGCTCGTGCCCGTTATAATCTCGCTCTGGCCCAGCAATTCTTGGGCGACGCGGAGCTTGCCGTTGCAGGCTATCGACGCGCCATTGATCTCGATCCGAAACTCATCGATGCCTATATTAACTTGGGCAATCTGTATGGTGAATTGGGTCTGTACGAGGAATCTCTAGAAACACTACAACAGGCTTTAGAACTCGACGTAGAAAACGATGAACTCTATCTCGCGGTCGGTGACGCCTATCGTACACAAAATCTCTATCAAGATGCTGTTCAGGCTTATCGGCAAGCCCTCATTCTCAATCGTGACAATGCGCCTGCCGCCGATAACCTGCGTGATGTGCGCGAGCGTATCAATGAACAACTCCGTCGCTTAATGGAGCAGGAACGACACATCGATGCCGAGCCTGCCGATGCTGGCCGCTATGCTGAACTTGCGACCACCTATCTTGATATGCACCGCTACGACGACGCACTCTCTATCGCCAACCAGATGCTCTCGCTCGACCTAGAAGGGCGCAACGGGTACGATATGCTTGCCTCCATCTATGAGCAGATGGGGGACCGCGATCAAGCCGCCGACATCTACACGCGTATCGTAGAGATGGACCCCGAAGACGCTGATGCCTGGGAGCACCTCGGCACCTGGCGTTCGATTCAGGGCAATAGCGACGCTGCTATCGACGCCTACGCACGCTCAACTGAGATTGACCCTGAGCGCAATTCCGCTCGCTTCAGCCTTGCCGAATCCTATCTAGAGGCAGAACGCTACGACGAGGCTGTGACTGTGTATCAGAGTCTGGTAGCGCGTGGCGAAGAATTGCAATCTGACGACCTCGCCGCTGCCTATGCAGGGCTTGCTGACACCTATAACGCGATGGGGCGTCACGATGAGGCTATTGCCATCGCTACAACCCTGCTTGAACGCTCTGAGGACGATCCAGAGGGCTACTACCAGCTCGCGAGTGCCTACGACTCGCTAGGTCGTTTTGAAGAGGCCATTGAGAACTATCAGAACGCGATTGATAGTGACCCGCTCAACGCCGATTACTATAATGATCTGGCCGATACCCTGCGTGAAGCCAAGCGTTACGACGAGGCACTTGATACCGCTCAGCAAGCAATCGCCATGGACCCCTCACTCATTCTCGCCTATGAAACCCTGGCGCAGATTTATGAGGAGACCGGCCATCCAGAAGACGCCGCCACTGCACTTAGCCAAGCTGAGACACTGCGCACAACCAGCGAAGTATAAAACATAACCTGAATAGCAAACCGCTGTTCGTGCAGCTCTGCCAAGCCGCACGAACAGCGGTTTGCTTTCTTTATTTCCCTTGTCCTTCCTCTATCACCTCGGCGAAGGTTTCCAGATCTTCCAACCGTTGTTGCAGGTGTTCATACAGCAGGTCATGATTGAGGGTGCTCACATCATGCACAAGCGAGTCGCGTAAATTGGTGAGCACTTCTAAGCGATAAGCCAGGGGGCGCGGAATAATGTTTTGCGCGGCGACAATGCTCAGCAACTCGTGATAATCCTCTGGCTTGCGCAGGCCAAACGACGCCACGAGCACGCTACACACCTGTAAACAGGCCTCAATCGCTTGTTGCAGGTAATGTTCCGCCAAACCATAGACGCGATAGTCCGTCACAAATTCTTCACGCTTCGTCTGGGCGAGTTCGCGCAGAATCTGTAAAGCACCGCGCAATTGCTGTGTCTGCCGCTGTACCAATTCCTTATCGATTGGCAAAACCTGACCAAACAAGCGACGGCTCAACGCCTGATTCTGAATCTCATCATATTTTTTGAAATCCAGATAGTCTATGACCGCCTTTGTTTCAAACAAAATGCGTTGCTTCTCATCGCGGGTAAAGAGAATTTGCCCATTTTTGATGACCTGGAGCTTGAGCAGGAGCGAAGCCTGATTCAGGATAACCACATCGATGGTATCAGACTCTAGCCGTTTCGCCAGTTCACTAAAGAAGTAAAGCTGGTAGTCAAGAAACTGGTCTGCTTTAATCTGATCCATGAGCAAAATCGCAATATCAACGTCGCTCAACTGACCGAACGTAGTGCGATTGGAGAGGTTCCCAGCGAGGTAGGCAGCCTTAACAGGATTTTGTGCGAAGAGTTGGTTGAGACGAGATTGTTTTTCAAACAAGTTCATCCACGACCTCCGAGAATAAAACCAGGGCTAACCCAGATTGTTGTGGAGTGTACAAAGAAATCTTTTTATGAGTATAACATAAAAGTCTGTGAAAATGGGAGATGCGTGATTTATCCTTCTACCCACTCTTCGCCGTTGGTTGCCACCTCTTTTTTCCAGATGGGAACGGTCGTCTTGAGCGTATCAATAATGTAGCGGCACGCATCGAAGGCTTCGCCCCTATGGGGGGTGGCAACCACGATGATGACACTCGCCTCACCAATCTCCAGGCGTCCAAAGCGATGGGCAACTGCAACGCGCTCAACTCCCCAGCGTTGTTGTGCCTCCACGACAATGGCGTGTATCTGCTGCCGTGCCATTTCTTCGTACACTTCATATTCCAGATAGCGCACCTGCTTGCCGCGTGCATTATCGCGCACAACGCCCTCGAAAACAACAACACCGCCTACACTGGGATGACTGACGGCGGCGATTAATACCGCTCGGTCAAGCGGCTCATGTGTCAACTGAATCAATGGCTCCATACGTTTTCCCGTTCTTACTGGTTGTCCTGGTTGTTTGCTCGTAGGGCTCCTCCGCCCATTGGTGGAATAAAGACAAGTTCGTCACCATCATGCAATGCCGTTTCTGCTGGCACATAGGCATGATTTACCGCACACACCGAGCGCGCCAAAATAGGCTCCAGGCGCGGATACAGGTTATTCAATCGTGCTCGTATGTCGCTGACGCGCTCATCTCCCTGGATTGTCAGTTGTTCCTCGCTCTGTCCGACGATCTCACGCAACGAGGCAAAATAACGAATGCGTATATTCATGCCTAAAAGTATAGCACAATCCAGATTGTTTCGTAACGCTCACCGTAACGTTATCGGAACGCCTCCATGGTACCTTAGGGATAGACAAGCGCATCTGAGTCGTATATCAATACCTTCTGCTTGCCTCATCTCGTCGGTCAACATCACCTATAAAGATGTTGGTGGACGAGATGATGTCATGAGGGCAAATAAACTGTGCAAAAAACCAACAATAGTGTAAAATAAACTCGCATAGATACACACGCCAAATAGCACAATGGCGCAAAAACTCATCCCCATGCCATACCATTGCTGTTCGTAACGTTACCGTAACGATTAGCAGACGGAGGAACGGTACAATAGTATTCAGAGAGATCAAATCAGAAGAGAGATAGGTAAAAACGGTGAGACAAGTGCTCAGGAGAACAGATCTATGGCGTCACTATTACAAAACCTGAAAAACGCGCGCTTCTGGCGGCAAAATCGTGAGACGCAAGTAAAACAAATTCCCGCCGTTGCACCGCCGCTAGTAGCGTCTCCCGTTGCTGATATTGCACCTAATGACCCCATCATGGCATATTTTCTCAGTGCTCCAGGGGCGATAGAGGTAGACAAGCTACAACTCAATTCGCCAGCACTCAGACGCCTAAAAGAGGCGGGTGTGAGGATTGCGATTCCGCTCGTTAGCCAGGGCGAACTGGTGGGGCTACTCAATCTGGGGCCACGGCGCAGTGAGCAAGAGTATTCAGCCGATGATCGCGGCTTGCTCAACACCTTAGCTGCGCAAGCAGCACCTGCAGTACGGGTGGCGCAGATGGTACGCGAGCAACAATCAGCAGCTCTCGAACGTGAAAGAGTCGAAAACGAGCTGCGTGTGGCCCGACTCATTCAGCAAACGCTCTTGCCAAAGGAACTGCCCAATCTGGCTGGCTGGGCCTTGACCTCATATTATCAACCTGCACGCGAGGTCGGTGGCGATTTTTACGATTTCATCTACTTTGATGATGGTCGGCTTGGCCTCGTAATTGGAGATGTCACTGATAAAGGTGTACCCGCCGCCCTGGTGATGGCGACCACACGTAGCGTTCTGCGGGCCGCGGCACAACGTCTGATCTCCCCTAGCCAAGTGCTGGAACGCGCCAATGATGCTCTCTACCCTGACATTCCAGCGAAAATGTTTGTTACCTGTTTCTATGCCATTCTTGATCCTGTGACTGGCCGCTTGCACTACGCCAATGCGGGTCATGATTTGCCCTATCGTCGTTCAAAGGATGGTGTGACGGAACTGCGCGCAACAGGTATGCCGCTTGGTCTAATGCCAGGCATGACCTATGAAGAAAAGGAAACCGTGCTCGAACCAGGCGAGAGCATCCTATTTTATAGCGATGGCTTGGTGGAAGCGCATAGCACCACACGTGAGATGTTTGGCTTTCCATATACGATGCAGTTGGTGGGGGAATACTCTGATGCATCAACCCTGATTGACTTCTTGCTGAACAAACTGAGAGTCTTCACCGGTGAGAATTGGGAGCAAGAGGATGATGTGACGATGGTCACGCTGCAACGTCTGGAAGTGACTGGCAATCTTACTGATCTCTCCACAATTCTACCGACGGCTGCCTTGAACGGGACGGCTGAACATATTCTGGCTGAGTTAACCATCCCCAGTGCCCCTGGTAATGAACGCATTGCCATGACACAGGTCGCGGAAGCTGTGCAGAGCTTGAACATGCCACAGCGTCGTTTAGAGCAACTCAAAACCGCCGTTGCTGAGGCAACCATGAACGCGATGGAGCATGGTAATAAGTATCAGGCCGATGTGCCAGTCTACATTTACGTCCTTGCCTCCGATACAGACTTGACGGTACGTATCAAGGATCAGGGCGATGGTATGCAGATACCGAGTGATCCGGCAACACCGGACATCGAAGCAAAGCTGGCCGAACTACAAACGCCACGTGGCTGGGGATTATTCCTCATAAAAAATCTCGTGGATGACCTGCATGTGTCCAGCGATGATCGTCATCACGTGGTAGATTTGGTTATGCACCTGAAGGGAGAAAGCGATGTCAGCCAAGAGTCTTGATGCACAGGTACGCCATGAGCCGCGCATTACGATTATTGATCTTAATGGCGAGATCAATGCTCAGGCGGAAGGGGCACTTAACGCCGCTTATAGCGAGGCCGAAAGCAAAGCGTCAGACATTATCTTATTAAACTTTAGCCAGGTCAACTACATTAACAGTACTGGTATCGCACTCATTGTAAGTCTGCTTGCGCGCGCCCGTAAGACCAAACGGCGGCTGCTCGCTTGTGGCCTCAGCGAACACTATATAGAGATTTTCCAAATCACGCGCCTTGTCGATTTCATGAACGTCTATCCCGATGAGACAACAGCCCTGACCCAGGCGCGTTCGCTATAAAAGCACCATCAAGGACAGAGAGCAGAAAGAAGGAGCTACCCATGCCACAGGCAAAGATTGAAATGCAAGTACGCAAAGTGACACCAACCGCAAGTGTAATCGATATTCAAGGCGAAGTCACCGCTTTTGCCGAACAAGTGCTCATGGATGCCTATACCGAGGCCAGCGCACCAGGTGTGCGAGCAATTATCCTTAATTTTAACGGCTTAGAATATATGAACAGTAGCGGCATTGGCCTGATCGTTACCCTCTTAATACGAGTCAACCGCCAGAAGCAGCACCTGTTAACCTATGGTCTGAGCGACCACTATCAGCACATTTTTGAATTGACCCGTTTGAGCGATGCCATCAAAATCTATGGCTCAGAAGAAGAAGCAATAGCCGCAACCCGCTAACCATAAGGAGCACCTATCATGTCTACCGCAAATACTCCTGGTGAAGGACTGCCACGCGATGCCGCTAACTGGGCAAAGGATGGCTCATCGCTCAAAGTAAGCTATGTGCCAAACGGCGTCGCAAATATCAACGTCGAGGGGCGACAGGCCCTGAGCCCCCTACAAGGCTTCGGCCAAATGTGGCAAAAAACCTATAAAATACGCCTGGAAGGGGCCGATGTCACACCCGCCGATGTCATCAAAGCCTGGAAAGAAAACTTTACCACCTTCTGGCCCAAAGGCAACCGTTTCTATGCACCGCTCACAGGCATCGCCCCCGGCGAGGTGGCCATCATCAACATGTCGCTAGGGGGCATGCCCCTTTCGACAGGTGTTATGATCTTGTATGCCGACGATGTATCGTTCACCGTCATGACCCCAGAGGGACACGTTTTTGCAGGCTGGAATACCTTTAGCTCGCATGAAGAGGATGGTTGCACTGTCGCACAGGTGCAAGTGCTGATTCGCGCCAACGATCCCATCTACGAGATTGGCTTTCGCCTCGGCGCGTCGAAGATGGAAGACAATTTCTGGATACATACCGTCAAAGGGGTTGCGGCACACTTTGGCGTGACCGATGCACCCGTCGCTTTCCAGCGTGTCTGTGTCGATCCCCGCCTCCAGTGGGCCTATGCCAAGAATATCTGGTATAATGCAGGTGTGCGCACTACCTTACATATCATCACAACCCCGCTACGCTGGCTGCAAAAACGAAAGTAGGGATGTCCCTCGTGGGCATCCATCTCGTATCAACGGCGTACATTTGGATGACTACCAGAGGCATCCTTCATGTAGAAATTAGGCTAACGCATGGCTACACGCTATGACGCAATCATCGTTGGGGCCGGGCCAAATGGCCTGGCTGCCGCCATCACTCTAGCCCAGGCTGGTCGCTCGGTCGTCGTATTTGAAGCACAGGATGTCATCGGCGGTGGCTCTCGCACCAAAGAGCTCACACTTCCCGGCTTCCAGCACGATATCTGTTCTGCCATACATCCGCTTGGGCTCAGTTCCCCTTTCTTTCGTACACTACCGTTAGAACGCTATGGCCTGGAATGGATACATCCCCCAGCTCCACTCGCCCATCCACTCGATGACGGCCCCGCCATTATATTAGAGCGTTCGGTTGAGGCGACAAGCGAAACCCTTGGTATCGATGCCAAAGCCTATCGTCGTCTGATGCAACCCTTAGTTGATCATTGGGATATTCTCGGCGATGCCTTTCTTGGGCCGCTCCGTGCGCAGATGTTTGCCCATCCTTTTCTCTTGGCGAATTTTGGGCTAAAGGCTATTCAGCCCGCGCAAAGCTTTGCCAAGCAGCACTTTAAGGGAGATCGCGCCCGTGCCATTTTCAGCGGCATGGCCGCTCACTCCATGTTGCCACTTGACCAAACGCTCAGTGCCGCCTTTGGCATCATGCTCGGTGTCATCGGTCATGCCGTCGGCTGGCCGCTTCCCCGTGGCGGCTCACAAGCGATTGTCGATGCTCTGGCCGCCTATTTACGCTCACTCGGCGGCGAAATCGTGACTGGAGTCGAGGTGAAATCCATCGAGAGCCTGCCCCCTTCTGCTGCCGTGTTGTTCAATGTCACGCCCCGCCAATTGCTGCGTATCGCGGGCAATCAATTGCCAGAAGGCTACAAACGCCGCCTGCAGCGTTTTCGCTATGGTCCGGGCGTCTTCAAAATTGATTATGCCCTCGATGGACCCGTTCCCTGGAAGGCTAGCGAGTGTTTGCGTGCTGGCACGGTCCATCTCGGTGGCACCCTGCCCGAAGTTGCTCTCTCCGAGCGACAGGTTGCTAATGGGCAACCACCCGAAAAGCCCTACGTCCTGACCGCCCAGCAAAGCCTGTTTGACGCTACCCGCGCACCAGAAGGTAAGCATACCCTCTGGGCCTATTGTCACGTTCCCAATGGCAGCACGTTCGACATGACTGAGCGCATCGAAGACCAGATCGAGCGTTTTGCCCCTGGTTTCCGTGATCGCATTCTGGCAAAGCACACCCTCAATCCCGTTCAAATGGAGCAATACAACGCCAATTACATCGGCGGCGATATCAATGGGGGCTTGGCAAATCTGATGCAGTTCTTCACCCGTCCCACCATTCGCATCAGTCCCTATACAACGCCCAATAAACGCATCTACATCTGCTCATCTTCGACGCCACCCACTGGCGGCGTTCACGGTATGTGCGGCTATTATGCAGCGCAAGCTGCTCTACGAAGAGCATGGTGAGAAAAAAACAAAATGAACCATTCGCTAGTTTCTAATTATGAGGTGCATAATACTCAACTACAAGGTCGCTTGCTCATTGTGACACGTAGCATATGGGCTATATTTGCTGTCTTCGCACTCATCATCTTTATCATTAGTATTCCCATCTATGCTAACCTGCTGCAAACAAAATGGGTGATCTTTGCCTTCGTCATTCTTATAATATTCGAGGTAGGTTTCTCTATCCCTTTGGCTCTGGTACCATCATTTAATCTACCCAGTTCTTCCTATTTTCTGTTTTATAATACCTGCGAATATTTTATACTAACACTCATCCCTCTTGCTCTAGGCATGGCTATCCTGCGTTATCGCCTCTATGATATCGACATTATCATCAACCGCACCCTCGTCTATGGCTCGCTCACCGCCATTCTCGCCCTACTCTACTTCGGCCTCGTCTTCCTGCTCCAAACCCTTCTCAATCCGCTCGCGCACAATTCCGCCCTCTCCATTGTCGGCTCTACTCTGGTGATTGCCGCCCTCTTTCAGCCACTGCGCGCCCGCATCCAACGCCTCATTGATCGCCGCTTCTATCGCAGTAAATATAACGCCACCCAAACCATCGCCAACTTTAGCACCACGCTCCGCAACGAGGTAGAACTCGACGAGCTCAAAGCTCACCTCGTCTCCGTCGTCGACGAAACTATGCAGCCCACCCACATCTCCCTCTGGCTCCATAAGAAGCGGAAGGGTGAGTGAAACTAGCGGGTCGACCCGTAATTGAATAGCCATGAGCAAAAGCCGTTGCTGATTGCATGCAATGATTTTTGCAAAAGGGAAAGCGACCAGACAGCGCATGGTTCGGTATTCCCACTCACTGATAGAATTATAACACTAAGCAGACGCTTTATAAATGAGTTTAAGACTAAAACAGGGCAGTTAATAAATTTTATTACTATGGTATTAACGATGTAAATTTGTGATATTTGATTGACAAATTGTCTGATTAGTGTTACATTGAACTCAAATAGGGAAATCACTTTTCATATTCATAGAGGAGTAACAATGTGGCAGTGAAGAAGGAATACTTCACAATTGAGGAAACCGCTAAGAAGTTGGGGATAGACCGCTCCACCGTCTATCTCAAGATGAAAGTATTGAAAATTGGAACAACAAAGTTCGAGGGCAATCGCAAAAAGTATATAGCAGCTAAGGATGTCGAACAATTGAGGACACTTCTAAACGAACCGTGGAAGATCGAGCAGGCAAGGAAAGAGGGAAATGCTGCATTTCTATAGCAAGAGCAGCATGGACAAGAATAACTCCGCCAATTTGGCGGAGTTATTTGAAAGGTGACTAAGATGCCAGAAGAGCATGAACAAGTTGAAATCACTAGAAACGAACTGCTCCCATTCTCACTTTCATCCAAATGGGATAATATCCACCAGATATTTTACCATGGGCAGAATTGGTATCGTGTCGTGGATGTGATCGACGCTCTTGAAGTAAGTAAAGACCCCGCTGATTATTGGAGCAAGATAAAGCGTCGTATTCAATCAGAAGGTTTTCAAGAGACGCGTCAAGATATGCTACAGTTTGAACTCAAGTCGTCCAAGGACAGGCGTCTTCGCAAACATGATTATGCAAGCCGCCAGACTATTTTGAGATTGCTTCAATCTATTCCGAGTCCAAAAGTTGAAGAATTTAAGATTTGGCTAGCGGAAGTTGGCGAGCAGCGTCTTCAGCAAGAAGAGATTGATCGCATTGAGGCTGAATTGGAGCTAGCTCGCCAGAAATATCGTAAGCAGGGGATGGAAGAGAAATGGATAGAGGATCGTATTCTCAATCTGGTTGGGCGCAACGAACTTACTGACCAATGGCGTAAACGAGGCGCAGTTGAGCATGTACACTTTGCCAAGTTGACAGTGATCCTTCATAAAGGAGCCTTGGGCGTAACTCCTAATGAACATAAAAGAATCAAGGGCCTACCAAAGAGGTTAAATCCGCGTGATCACATGGATCGCGTGGAGCTTGCTTTGCTCTCGTTAGCTGAAGCAACCGCCACTACAAAGCATATTGAAAATGACACTCAAGGTCCAGAGAATCTTGAAAAGGACGCACGTGAGACTGCCAAGGGGAGTGAAGCAGTACGATTGATCACAGAACAATCCCTTGGACGATCTGTCGTCAATCCTCAGAATTTCTTACAGACTCCAAAAGGAGGAAGTGAGAAAAAGAAATCGTTGCCTACTCCTGAACGGGAGCAGCCATCATTG
Source organism: Ktedonobacterales bacterium (assembly GCA_038199755.1). GTDB lineage: Bacteria > Chloroflexota > Ktedonobacteria > Ktedonobacterales > Ktedonobacteraceae > JBBPYR01. Next base: position 11,536 of record JBBPYR010000020.1, read on the forward strand.
TTTGATAATCCAGAGACCAAAGAATAAGGCCTAGTGCTGGAGAAGATACAGTATGCACGGTCGCTTACTCATCGTGGTACGTAGCGTATGGGCTATGTTTGCTGTCTTTGCCCTCACCATCTTCGTGTTCAGTATTCCCATCTATGCCAACCTGCTCCAAACACTCTGTTCCGGTTCAGCATGTGCCAGCGGACAACTCTCACCTGCTGCCGCGCACTCGCTACAACCTCTCCATATCTCTTTCTTGCTTTTTCCTGACTGCGAATATTTTACGCTAACACTCATCCCTCTTGCTCTAGGCATGGCTATCTTGCGTTATCGCCTCTATGATATCGATATCATCATCAACCGCACCCTCGTCTATGGCTCGCCCACCGCCATTCTCGCCCTACTCTACTTCGGCCTCGTCTTCCTGCTCCAAACCCTTCTCAATCCGCTCGCGCACAATACCGCCCTCTCCATTGTCAGCTCTACCCTGGTGATTGCCGCCCACTTTCTCTGCTTCCGATCCCTCCTTATTTCTGTGTACTGCCTGTCGTATGATCGGTTAAGGGCCGTGGCATAGCGCGGGCACGCTCCTGAGCCGTCAAGTCCAGAAATGCCTCTATCGACATAGAGGCAAGGTTTTCCTTGTTGCGGCTTCGTACAGTGATCGTTTTCGCCTGCTCTTCCTTATCGCCCACCACCAGCACATAGGGAGTCTTTTGTATCTCTGCATTGCGGATTTTTGCTTGCATGCGATCATTCCCCTCGTCAACGAGGATGCGCATCCCTGCCAGCTTGAGACGCTGCGCGACCTCCTGTGCATAGGGCTTATGGCGATCAGCGATAGGAATGATGACCGCTTGCTCAGGTGCGAGCCAAAGCGGAAATGCCCCTCCATAGTGCTCAATCAGCATGCCAACAAAACGCTCAGCACTTCCAAAGAGCGCACGATGCACCATAAAGGGTCGATGGGCCTGACCATCTTCTCCGATATATTCCAACCCAAAACGCTCTGGCAGGTTGAAATCAAACTGAATGGTACTTAACTGCCACTCCCGTCCCAGCAGGTCCACAGCTTTCAGATCGATTTTCGGGCCGTAAAACGCGCCTCCGCCTGCGTCGATGTCGTAGGGCAGGCCCACATGCTCGGCAACACGTTTCAGGGTGGTGGTAGCCTTCTCCCAGTCCTCGCTAGCACCGACAGACTTCTCCGGTCGCGTCGAGATGTACCCCTTGAAGTCCTCCAAGCCAAATGTCCGCAGAATGTAGAGGGAAAATTGCAAGGCATGCTGAACCTCATCTTCGATCTGGTCGGGCCTGCAAAAGGTGTGAGCATCATCCTGGGTGAAGCCACGTACACGGGTTAAGCCATGCAGCACGCCACTGCGCTCAAAGCGGTAGACGCTGCCATATTCGGCGTAGCGTTTGGGCATTTCCTTATATGACCTAGGCCTGCTCTTGAAAATCTCGATATGGAATGGGCAATTCATAGGCTTGACGTAGTATGCTTCGCCCTCGATATCCATGGGCGCGTACATGCTGTCTCGATAGAAGTTGAGATGCCCCGACGTTTCCCATAGCTCAGCTCGCCCGATATGTGGGGTGTAGACCCATTCGTAGCCGTTGAGTAAGTGCGCTTCCTGACTGAAACGCTCGGCGAGATAGCGCACCATCGCCCCGCGCGGATGCCATAAAATTAAGCCTGCTCCCACCGCTTCTGAGGTGCTGTACAAATCCAACACTTTTCCCAGGGTACGGTGATCGCGCTTCTTGGCCTCCTCCAATCGCCAGAGATAGCGATCGAGTTCCTCTTGTGTGAACCACGCCGTTCCATAGATGCGCTGTAACATAGGCCGATGCTCATCACCCCGCCAGTAGGCACCCGCGACCCGCATCAACTTGAATGGTCCGATTTGTCCCGTATGCTCGACATGCTGCCCTCGGCACAGGTCAAGAAACGTGTCTTGACGTTCGATGCCCACGTCCTGATCGGGCAGGTTTTCGATCAGCTCGACTTTGTACGGTTGCTGCTTCTCTTGGAAGTACTGTAACGCTTTCTCACGAGGCCAGCTATCATGAATAAAGGGATAGTTGCCCGCGATGATGCGTTTCATACGCTGTTCGATGTCGGGCAGGTCGTCAGGTGTGAGTGTGCGTGGCAAGTCAAAGTCATAATAAAATCCGTCTCCAGTGGCGGGTCCGATGGCAAGCTTTGCCTCGGGAAACACTTCCAGCACGGCCTCTGCCAAAACGTGTGCGGCGGAGTGGCGCATGCGTTGTATCGGCGTATAATTAGCTGCATCTTGCGTTTCGTTTTCGTCCGACATCACTGTTCAGCCTTTCTTCATTGCTTTGCCTCAACTTGTTGCTTCGTCAAGGCGCTCTTGAAAGATATCGCGCCAAACCTCTGGTAACATTTCCAACGCCAGCACACGTCGCAACGCTGCTATGTTTCTTTTGTCAGAGAGATACAGTCGTGTGATCTCTGCGACCGGAATCGCGTGCTCGTCCCGTTTTACGAGTGTGATAGCATCTCCCGCTGCAACCTCCCCTTCCTCTAAGACCGAAAAATAGAAACCTGTGCGCCCACTGAGCAGGAAGCGTTTGAGCATGTCGTCACGCCCGAATCTGAGCGCGAGCTTATAGCACGGCAATCTTGGTTGCGTCACCGCAAGGAGTGCGGAGCCGACGCGAAATTGATCTCCAATATGAACCGTGTCTTCTCGCATTCCTTCAACCGTCAGGTTTTCTCCAAACATCGCCCAAGGAATATCCATTTCCGGCAATTCCTCGCGCCACACGTCGTAATAGTCCACGGGGTAGACATAAATTGCCTTCTCTGGCCCACCGTGAACCGTCAGGTCCGCTTGACGGTCGCCGTCGAGGTTGAGCCGACTGACCATCACGCGACCTGCGACAGGCTCTTTGAATATCCCTGTTAAGACGGTTCTTCGCTTCCAAAGAACCTCGCGTGGCAGCCCAACATTGACCGAGACAACCCGCATATGAGAGAGTGATTGCATTGCTTCCTCCTGAAAAAGCTTCCCTCGTTGCAAACGAGACATTGCATCGCTAAGATACCATTTCTAATGGTACAACATAGTACAAAGTTCAGGCCATCGCCAACTTTAGCACCACGCTCCGCAACGAAGTAGTTGCTCGACGAAACCATGCAACCTACCCACATCTCGCTCTAGCTGTATAAGAGAAGGAAGGGTGAGTGATACCAAAACGTGGGTAGGAGGTCAATGAGAGATCACAAATTGCACGATAAGCAAGCACGCCATGCCGCTAAAGATTGTTAGCAGGACATTTTTTGTACGCCAGGCGACCAGTATCGCGAGGACACCCGCTATCAGATGGCCGTTGCTCAACGATAGATTGAGTGAGCCGCCGCTCAAGAAGAGCGCGGGCGCGATCAGTGCCGAGAGCACAGCGATTGGCACGAAGCGTAGAGCCCGCTGCACCATCGGCGAGACCTGTATCTTGCCTAAGAACACCATGAACGACAGACGAATACTCAAAGTCAGCAGTCCGATAATAATGATGGTCGCCCAAAGCCATGCCTGTGACATACCCAACTCCTTGCTTTATCAAGCTATATCAACCTTGTTTTTCATCAACTCTAGCGTTAGACCAACCGTGATGCCAACCAGTGCCGCGACAGCTATCCCTAGTTTCAGTGGCAGCGCGAAAACAAGCAGCGCGGTCAACCCGGCGGTCAGCGCAGTAGTTGTGCTTATGCGATCCTTGAGTGTGGGCACAATCAGCGCGATAAATGTGAGCGTAGACGTGAAGTCCAATGACCAGCTTGCAGGGATGTGCCCGCCCAGGAAAATACCTGCGGCAGTACTCAGTTGCCAGGTCGTCCACAACGCTAGCTCGGCTCCCAGAAAATAAAGGTGCTTCCACCTGTCGTCTCCGGGCTTCTGATAATGCAAGATGATCACCGCATAAGCCTCATCGGTCAATAAGTATGCGAGCAGCCACTTCCAGAGAGGATGGAGCTTACGGATGTAGGAAGACACCGACGCGCTGTAAAGCATATGACGGATATTCACGATAAATGCGGTTAGGATGATGACAAGCGAAGGCGTGCCAGCTGCGATGAGCTGGACAATCACGAATTGGGCCGAACCCGCAAAAACGATGAATGACATCGCTTGCGCGATACTCGCCGGGATACCTGCGCTGATCGCTGACACCCCATAAATCATTCCAAAGGGAACTACACCCAACAGAATTGGCAGTTCGTCCCTGATGCCATGTAAGAACTCGGATATCCTCACCACTCGGCCAGCTTCCATATCTCAGGTTGCACCGTGCCCGCCTCCACACCGATCTCCGCGTAAATGCTCACCGCCTGCTTGAGATGTGCCATCGACTCCTCGACGCGACCCATATCATGTAGCAGGTCGGCCAAATTGCTATGGAGTGCTGCCTCGTGGTGGCGATCTCCCAGCGTGTTGCATAGCACGAGAGCGGCTTCGGCCAGCGTCAAGGCACGCTCTACCCGCCCGCTTGCCTTACATACCAGTGCCAGATTATTCAGTGCCGCCGCCCGTGTGCTCACATCATTCTGACTCTCCGCCAGACTCAAGCTTTGTTCCAGGTGCTCATACGCGCTTTCAGTCTCGCCTTGGCTACTGGCCAGAATGCCCAGAATATTGTGCGCCTGGGCCAGCGCACGCGTATCATGCGCAACCTCCGCCACATCCAGAGCGCGTTGCGCGAAATCGAGAGCCTGATCGATGTGGCCGCGATGATAGGCCGCCAGACTCCAGTCCGCGTAAATCTTCGCCCGCTCATCAGCCTGTCCACTTTGATCGAGCATGTGCAGGGCCGTTTCAAAGTGTTGCTCAGCGGACACCAACTCGCCACGACGCATGTAGACCGCACCCATCTTGTGCTCTAGATTGGCTATTTCTGGGGTTGTACACATGCTAATCGCCGTCTCATAACTCTTTAAGGCCGCCCCATACTCGCCCAGAAAGGTGTGCAGATCGCCAATCGCCTCGTGTAGTGCCGCCGTCGCGGGATAACCAAGTGCCAGTGCCAGTCTGAAATGCGCGAGTGCTTCCGTATGGGCATACAACTGGCGTGCCCGTTCGCCTGCCTGCTGATAGTACTCCGCAGCTGCCGAAGTATTGCCCGCCATCTGATAATGGTAAGCAATCAAGCCGGGCAACACCGTCACAGAGCGTTGCCCGCGCATCTGCGCAATCAACACCTCAGCTACGCGCCGATGCAGTAAACGTCGTCGCGCTAGGCTCGTCTCTTCATAGACTAACGTCCGCAACTTCTCATGGCAGAAGTCATACACAGGCGTACTTTGCTGCAACTGTAACGCCCTTGTATTGCTTGCCGCGCCCGTGCTCACGCGCATCTCCACCACCAGCCCCTGCTCAATCAACTCCTCAAGGGCTGTAATCGTCTCTTCCTCGCTGCGCCCACTTACTTCTCGCAACGTATCATAATCAAAGGATCGCCCAATGATAGCCGCTGTACTCAGCAACTGCCCGCTGGCACCGTCAATTGCAGCCAGGCGCGAAGTGAGCAGATCACGTACACCATGGGGCAAAGCCCAGTTGTCATCTTCAGCAGTTAGCGTCCCTTTTTGCATCGCCAGCAAATACTCAACCAGAAAGAAGGGTAGTCCTTCCGTCTCCTGATAGAGGCGCGCAATCAAACCCGTTGGTGGCTCGATCATGGCAGGTGCAATTGACTGCACCAACTCCTTGATCGTGCTCTGGCTCAAACGTGACAACGAGATCAGGGTGAGCCTTCCTGAGCGTTGCGCCTCCGTTACAAGTTGCTGGTGGCGTGGCGAGATAGCCGCAGCCGCCAACTGCACATTGCGCCACGTAAGCAACAAGCAGATATGATTTTCATATAGCCTTCTCGCTATATATCCCAGAAAGTCTAATGAGGCATTGTCGGCCCATTGCACATCATCAAAGAAGAGCAGGCTAGCCTCAGCAACCCCTGCCTTCGCTCCATTACCACAGAGTGCTGCCAGCAACTGGCGCAGTCCCTCAAAAAAGTGGTTTTGCGCTCCGGGACTATCTAAGGGTGGCGTAGGGGGCAGACCGGGGACTAGCGTGGCGAGTTCTGGCAGTAGGCGTGTTGCCTCGCTTATCCAATGGGGTGCTACCTTTTGCCGCCATTCATGGGTGTGTTGTTGCCCCAATGCCTCGCGTAAGGCCGCGATGATTGGCCCATAGGCAAGACTCATCTCACCCTCATAACAGCGTGCCACAATCACCGTCGCGCCCCGTGCATGGGCGTAGTTCGTTAATTCACCCGCCAAGCGTGTCTTGCCAATGCCCGCCTCGCCTTCCACAATAATCATGCGCCCTTGTTGACTGCTGTCTGTATACGCCTGCACAAGCGTATCCCATTCAGCTTGGCGACCCACCAGGGGATACGAGGTATAGCCAAGCATCGTAGAGGGTGTGCTATTGAAACTATCGTCCTCTACTTCTGGCATAGTAGAAGCGAGCTGGGAACTAGCCGTCGCAGCCATCACCGTCGCAAGGCTGGGCGTTGGTGCTGGCATTACCTGATTCGCCTTGATATCCTTATACAGTTGCGTTGTTGCCTCTAAAGGAGCTACCCCCAACTCTTCTTCCAACGTTTGTGCGCATTCCTGGTATTGGTGCAAGGCGGCAGTGCGCTGACCAGACCACGCAAACAATTGCATGAGCGCACGATGTGCAGGTTCGTGCAGACGGTCAAGCGAGAGCCAACGCCGCCCATAACTAATTGCCGCCTCAAAATTTGCGGTCGCGCTCAAACAATACACCAAGCGTTCCAGCATACTGGCCAACTCACGTCGCAGCGTGTCGGCTTGAAAGAACTGCCAATCGTCAAAATTAGAGCTATCATTCAGATTAAAGCCCGCCATGAAGTCGCCTGCATAGAGCACCGCCGCCTTCGCCAAGGGCTCCAAGCAACTCTGACAGCTTTCCGTGGCTGCGTGCTGATGGCTGCGACAGTTCGCAATATAGTTATGAAATTCATCTACATCGACCCACAGGCCAGAGCGGTAATCCAGCCCAATGGTTTCGCGATCAATATCTAAACACTGGCCCGCTAGAGCTTTATTGAGAGCCGAAAGGGTGCGGCGTAACGTTGCGCGAGCATGCGGCTGGTCATAATCTGGCCACAGCAGTGCTGCCAACGCGTCCCGGCTGTGGCGTTGGCGTGTCACCGCCAAATATGCCAGCAGCGCAACCGCCTTCCTTGTGTCCACGTTGACCGTTACACCTTCACGCTCAATACGCGGCGTGCCAAATAAGAAGAGTTGCAGATGTGCCAATGTATTTCCTTTAAGCTAGCTGAAACTGCCTGTATCCATCCGTATTTCCCCGTAATTATCCACCGCAAAATTATAGAACAAATCGCCAAGAAGCGCAACCATTTACATCAATATATTGAACGATTTATAGAAAGCATGAAGATCAAAAGCATGAGCTTACTTACCAAAAATCAAATCTTATGGTATACTTACGTATATGAGAGAGTAGGGAATAAAGGAGTTACGCCTTGACGGAGCAGTTACAGCATTTGATTGAAGTCTTGCAACATTTGCCTGTTGCTGCGCAGGACGCGATTGCGACACGCATTTTAGAAGAGCTTGAAGAGCAAGAGTGGGATGCCATTGTGAGCAAGCCTTCTGTCCGAGCACGCTTGCGTGAACTTGGCAGACAGGCATTAGAAGAAGACAGGCTAGGAGAGAGCGAAGAGGGTGGTTTTGACTGTTTATGAAAAGTAGACGCACGAAGCAATTTCATAAACTTTTCGCTCGACTTCCCTTACAAATACAACAGGATGCTGTCGAAGCCTATCAACGTTTCCGCATTGATCCCTATCACCCATCCCTTCAATTCAAACAAATTGATCCAAAAGACCCCGTTTATTCTGTTCGTATTGGCAGAAATTATCGTGCTGTAGGCTGGTATGAAGACGGTACTATCCGCTGGTATTGGATAGGAAGTCACGAAGACTATAATAACCTCTAACGGACAGGGGAGTTCACACTATCAGTGCAAACTCCCCTTTCCCCAAACTACTATTTCGCTAACCTGAATGCCAACTCTGCTAGCATGCGAACGCCCACCCCTGTCGCGCCCTTCTCTTGATAAGACTTTTTGCTATCAACGTAGCTGGTGCCAGCGATGTCGAGGTGCGCCCATTGCGCGTTGCCGACAAAATGCTCCAGGATTTTTGCCGCTGAGACCGCACCGGCCTCGCGTCCACCCGTCTGCTTGATATCCGCGATGTCGCTCTTAATACGCTCACCGTATTCTTCGTCCAATGGCATCGGCCAATATTTCTCACCAGCGGCGCGGCCAGCCGCAATAATGTTCTCGCTGAGTTGTTCATCATTGCAGAAGAAGCCAGTCATCGTACTACCGAGCGCAACCACCATCGCCCCCGTCAGAGTTGCCAGGTCAATAATTGGCGAAAGGCCCTCTTGTGTGGCATAGGAAAGGGCGTCGGCCAAAATGAGGCGTCCTTCCGCGTCAGTGTTGACAATCTCAATCGTCTTGCCATTCATGATGCGCAGAATATCCCCCGGACGAAACGCTGTGCCACTGGGCATATTCTCGCACGTTGGCACCAGTCCCGTGACGTTGATATCAGGTTTGAGGGCGGCAATAGCCTGCATTGCCCCAATCACCGCTGCGGCCCCACCCATGTCACCCTTCATTTCATCCATGCCCGCGGCAGGCTTGATCGAGATACCGCCAGTATCAAAGGTGATGCCTTTTCCTACCAATGCCATCCCCTTGTCGTTCGGGTTGCCGCCACGGTAACGCAGCACCACAAACTGCGGTGGTTGCGCACTCCCCTGTGAGACACCCAGCAAACCACCCATGCGCAACTCTTCAATTTTGGCTTGATCGAAAACCTCATATGCCAGCCCGAACTGCTTCGCCATAGCAACGGCACGATTTGCTAACTCGCTGGGCGTCAACACGTTTGGTGGCTCATTCACAAGGTCACGTGCAAAGTTAGTCGCATCGGCCATCGCTTGCCCGCGCGCTACCGCCTGTTGCAGCATGCCGGAATCGGGTGACTCAGAGACGAGCAACAGGGTCGTGCTCTGCTTACCGTTGCCTTGTTGCTCTTCATGCTGATACTTTTTGAAGGTATAACATCCCAGTTCCGCGCCCTCGACCTGTGCCTGCACCACCGCAGCCTCATCAAAACTACTGCTCTTCCAATTGAGCGCAAGTGCTATCTGGTGTGCTCCTGTGCTCTGGGCATGACGTGTGGCAATCGCGCTGGCCCTACGGATAGACTGGGGTGTCACTTTCTCTTGTTTGCCTAAGCCCACCACCAGGACTCGCTTTGCCATCATCTGTTTCATGGGATGCAGTGTCAGCAATTCGCCTGCTCTACCCGTGAACTCGCCATCGGTACCACGCTCACTGATAAGCCCATTAAGCAAATCATCAATGACATAAGCTGTTGCTGATAGCGCAAGACCGCGCTCTTGCTGTGCCGCTACCACGATTAGCACGTCGCATTCCACACTTTGCACCGTTCGCGTAACAATCTGTATATTCATATCTTGCTCTACTTCCTTTTTGCAAATGGGTAGTAGGGATGTTCTCTGCAGGTAGCCAGTTCCTACTCAAAAGAAACGTTATGGATGCCCATAAAGGGCATCCCTACTGTATAGTCGAATGTATCTATTATGATGCTTGAGGTCAAGCTTGCTTTAGCGTTGTGGAAGCAGCCGATCGACAACCTCTAGCAATTGACGTGGCTTGAAGGGCTTTGTCAGATATTCTGTGCAACCAATCTTCTTGGCCGCCTCGCCCTCATCATTCAAGGCAAACGCGGTGACCGCGACAATGGGAACCGTTTTCATACCGGGGCGTGCGCGAATTAATTGGGTCGTGCGATACCCGTCGAGAACGGGCATGGAGAGGTCTGTCAGTATCAGGTCCACGTGCTCATGATCGAGCAGGTCAAGTGCCTCATATCCGTTCGTCGCAGAAAGGCAGCGATAGCCACGTGTCGATAGGACACGTTCAATTAAAATACGGTTGGATACCTCGTTCTCAACCACGAGAATCGTGATTGGCCGAACCGGGGATGATGGTGTGTTCATAAAATCCTCTCTCTGTGGGATTGCCCCTACTGCGGTATTGTACCTGCCTACTGCTTGCCGTAGCTGTAGAGGCGACCCTTTGACGGCGTGGCGGTTGGCAAGCTGAAGGAAAAGGTAGAACCTTGTCCCACGACGCTTTCAACCGCAACTTCGCCACCTTGCAATTCAATAAGCTTCTTAGCAATAGTCAGACCAAGACCGGTGCCGCCAAAACGCCGCGTTGTGCTCCCGTCAGCTTGGCGAAATGCTTCAAAAATATACCCTAGTGCCGCCGGAGAAATGCCTATCCCACTATCTTGCACTGAGACGCGAACCATATCTCCTCGCTTGAGTACCATACATTCAATCGTGACGCCGCCTTTTTCCGTGAATTTGATCGCGTTCGACACGAGATTAATAACGATTTGACGAATGCGCGAGCCATCTGCCATGACCATTGGTAAGCTCGGCTCTGCGTTTAGCGAAAGCTGCAACTCTTTAGCGTCTGCTAATGGCTTCAGTTGCGCGATTACGTCTTTCAAACTCTGATTGAGGTCTAGCGGCTCTAAATGGACTTCAATACGGTCTGCCTCAATTTTCGAGAGATCGAGCATTTCATCAACGAGGTGCGAAAGGTCTTCAGCGCGATCAACCATAAACTGAACGTCTTTTTCCTGCTCCACCAAGAGTTCGCCATCCATACCATCTAATATCAGTCCACCATAGCTGATAATGCTGTGTAGGGGCGTGCGTAACTCATGGGTCACGTTCGCGAGAAACTGCGATTTGAGTTGGTTGGCACGCTCAAGGGCCGCGTTCTTGTCTGAAACCTCGGCGAAGAGCATGGCATTTTGAATGGACATCGAGGCTTGAATGGCCGCGGTACTCAAGAGAAAGGTATCACGACTGCTCACCTGATAGGGCAGGTCATTATACAGCATGAATGCGCCAATTGGCCGATCTTGTAGCATCAGTGGAACCGCAATGACTGAACGATAGCCTGCATTATGGGCAAGTCGCGCCCATGTCTCGTTGCGTTCGCGAAAGATGATTTCAATATCTTCCCCGTTGGCAATCTTTTGTCTCTGCATAACCATACGGGCTAGAATCATGTCCAGGTCGCGTAATGCTGGCCGAGGAATGCGTGGCCGACGAATGCCATAGGGAGTTGACTCATTCCCTTCGGACGGGCGAACTGCTGCCCGTTTCCCGCTATTCACAGGTGTCTGCACCCCTGGCAACGCCGTCATTTTTGTCGTGACCGCCATCGTGATATCTGCATCAGGATCAGCATGGACCGTCACCTCACCGCGCCGTGCTTGTATATTGAGGGAAGTGATTGGTAATTGTGTCGTTGGCCCGACTGGTGCAGACCATTGTGCGACCGCCCACGGAGAAAGCATCTCCCGTCCATAAAGCAGTAAAGTTACGTTTCTCGAACGCATGATATGTCCCAGGCGCGAGACAATTTCTCCCAATAAGTGCTCAAGATTGATCGTCGAGATAAGCGCATCACTCATGATGAGGATATTGCTCATCTGCTCAGTCATCACTTGGCTTTCCTTGTCCAGAGACTCCGAGAGTAAGCTGAATGAACGGTTAAGTGTGCTCAATTCATCTGCCCCTGCTGGCAAGGGCTGCACGGCATTATCATTCGCGACCAGCGTATTGACACGCGCTTGCAGTTGTTGCAGAGGATACACAAAAAACTTGCGTATAATCACCATCATGAATACGGCACCGAAGGCAAAAATCATGATCCCCAGCCCAATGATGAGGAGCGCGAAACGCATGGTATGGTTGCCGAGAGTATGTTGAAGCGCGTCACCTTGCGCGACGTGATTGGCGTAAAACATTAACAACACCCATGACGATATCACAAAAAGAAGTAAGCATAATAGGAGTGTTAATGCTACAAATACTATTAGTTTTCCGCCCAGAGATCGTACCTTAAACCGCATGGCTCTTTCTCATTCAAAAGGAAGGGGAGGACGGGGTGCCAGCTCGTCCTCCCCTTTCTGCGCGCTCACAAAAAGGTGGCGCAAAACTCTAGGAGGGGCGCGTACATACCTTCATGGGGAAAAGGTTGCACGGATGTTCAGATATATGCTACAAGCAACTTGTCGAGGTGGATAGGCTTGCTCACATACATCCCGCACGTCATCCCAGGCTTATTTATTATAACGTATAGGCAGGCAAATTGATATCTCTTTTCAATGCAATTTTCTTATTCAGAAGAAAATTGTCAGAAATTCATCAATTTCTGTAGATTCGCTCTCTTCCGGCTTTCATACGTATCGCCTTAGATACACTCGCTTGCATTCCCCTCGATATGCTTTTATGCTCTTCCCCTCCCATACACTGCCTTGTTAACTCTCTCCCTTTCTGTCTCCTCTATAATCTACATATCCATGCTGAGAGAGATAGGTTAGGCTTTGCACTACCTCTTGTTCGCCGCGATGGAGTAGTCTCATAACATCTTCAATTGTGCGGTGCCCGTCCAGGAGCATCAATACGATGCGCTCTCTCCTGCCGAGTTGCTGCAATACATGCTGCGTCTTGGCCGCTGATCGCGCCTGAAAAACTGTAGATGCCCTTACACGGGTTATCGCATCCATTGGGGTTATGGCTTTTAGCATCGTAGTGTACTCTGCCATAAGCGTTTGCGTGACTGTCATCTTTCCTCCTCCAAACACACGTGCATCCGTTGACTTTGACAGACTTAACAGATTGGATAGATTATTGTAGCTTACATGCTACTCCGTACAGTATACTGGTATTGCTATAAAAACATCGTGAATTTTAGCACTTTTTCTGTAAAAAAAGTGTGAATATTTTTTGTTGTCAATGTTCCACCGTGTTGTATCGCTTTTCAATATACAGTATACTCTATCTTTTGAGGGCAAGAGGGAATGAGCGGTTTGGGTAGGAAAAAAAGGCCACCTGCTTATGGTATCTCGCTCCATAGAATGGGGCCGCTCATGCCCATCTTATCAATTTGTGTGACTGTATTGCTTTGTGTATCTACGATATAGATGCCCACTTGCCCATCCCCTCGTGCCACAATCAGTTGATGAGGCGAGCTTGCCGACCAGCTCATTGCCAACACTGGTCCCTGCTGTTTGATCTGTTGGAGTGCTTTTTTGTGGAGTATAAACACATGGTTTCCTGTGCTATAGAGCAATGACGAGCTGTCTGCTGACCAAGCCGGAACAGGATTCGCTGCGACATCTGTTGCTACCTGCATATCGCTGTCCGTGCTAAGATTCACTTCGTGCAGCGTACCCATGGCCGCAGATAAGCCGTCGAAATAGTCAACATAGGTGCCATCGGGTGACCAAACAGCGTTATATACCTGTTTGCCGCTTGTTAAGACCTGCGTGACGAGATCAAGGTCTACACTCAGCATATCCCCTGCATGGCCCGCTTGTGACATCACCAACAGCCAGCGTCCCACACCATGATTTCCAATCTGGCTATACGTGGCTTGCGTATAATTGCCATTTGCCAGCAGACGTGCCACTGGTGCGTTGATGCTCCGCAGCCAGATCATATGCACATGGCTCGCACTACCAACACTCCATGTTAGGGTGGGTATATCAGTATCTGGCGACCAAGCGAGGGTGAGCAGTGTATCAGAAGCATTGGTCGCGTTCGTGACCGCCGTTGCTATCGTTAAAATGCCCTGATTTTGCGTGTTATAATCAAGAATTCCCGTCACTCCATGATAGCTGTAGCCCACCGCAATCCGTGTGCCATCGGGAGACCAGACAGGTTGAAAGACTTTCTCTGCCCTAGGAAAATTGACGCGGTGTGTCTGGCCTGTATTCACGCTATAGAGATAGAGGGCTGTTTGTCCGCTTCCCGTCGGGTCAGCGATGAACGCCAGCATGCTACCATCATTAGACCATGTCAGGCTTTCCAGAAGGCTACGTCCAGTCGTGGTATCCCATACCGAAGCGGGTAGGACACCTGCTTTGAGCAACGGTTGTTGTAGTGTATTGTCACTTTGCCCATCGCTGCGGATGGTGTGAACGTAGCCATGCTGAAGGTCGATATACGCTAGCATATTCCCAGCTGTATGTCCCAGTAATGCTGGTCTAACGGCCCATGTGCTTGCCACTGTGACGTTTGGCGGCGTCAAGCGAACGGTGGCTGCGCTGCCATCGCCTGCCCCACTCCATAACGCGCCGTCACGTAAAAACACAAAACGCACGCCAGCGGGAATCGGCCCTGTTTGCTGTGGGGCGGCAGGAGGTGTGATGATGCCATCAGTGCTAGCCTGTCGCGCTTGCTGTTGCCATAACTTCCAGCTAATGAAGCTACCTACGCCGAGTGTCAGGAGAATGGCGGCCACTGCTGCAAGCTGCATCGCATGTTGCCACCAGGGAACGTGTGCTCTGGGCAATCGACTTGCGGCATGCGGAACGGTTTTCAGTCGTGAGGGTTGGTTTTCTCTCGGTTCTTCCTCGGTGGAAGACGAGAGTCCGCCTGGGAGAGAAACAAGCCGTGGACGCGAACCCGTCTCTTGTGAATTTCGCTGCGAAGAGGGCGTCTGTTGATTGATCTTCCCTCTTGCATCGAGTGTGCCTGTGAGTTCCAAATATTCAGGGGATGAGAAGAGCTTTTCGCGTAAAGCATGAGGGGGACTCACACGTGGCAGATTTGTCAGGACGCTGTCAAAATAAGCGAAATCCGCCAGAATGCTGCTACATGCGTGACATTCTTGCAGGTGGAGAGCAACAGCATCACGTTCTTGCGGGGTGAGCATATTGTCAAGGTAGGCACTTAGCAATTCCTCGACATGCTCACTACTCATTTTGTGCCTCCTCCTTGTTCAAGAGAGCGATAATGCTCCCTAAACGATTGACGTGCGCGAGAGAGGTACATCTTCACCCCACTCTCAGCAATATTCAACGTCCGTGCGATCTCACTGTAGGAAAAGCCTTCCTGTGTATACAGGAGGAGTGCCGCTCTATACTGCTGAGGCATGCGACGAAGTGCAGCGCGCACAATCTCTGTGGTCCCATAGATCTCTTGGGGATCCGCGCTATCAACGTCGGCTGGCTCATGATCGAGGTCTTGCCACGGCAACCACGCAATCAGCTTTCTACGACGCAATGCATCATACGCGGTGTTAGTAGCAATACGATATAACCATGCCGATAACTTCAAATTCGCATCCATCTTGGGGAGCGCACGAAAAGCTTTCAGGAACGTGTCCTGTGTCAAATCGTCTGCTTGCTCGCGGTCACCCACCAGATGATACACATAGTTATAGATTGGTGTTTTGTATTCGTCGTATATCTGGTCAAAAGACCAGGTACTTTCCTTCGTTTCCACCCGGGCCATGCGCTACAATTCCTTCGATGGTTACAGTAAAATATCTTGTCCGTTCCTCAAGATAAACACTGGTAACGCATCTCCAATTGGGCAGGCATTTTAGCTTTGAGCTATACCCGGCTGTCTTGGAAAGGCTTTATCCTTCTGTGTAGTGGAACGGACAACCAACACGTTCAGTAACATGTCAAACGGTGTCATGTGTACTTGCACACGTGTTGTGTTTCGATTATTATGGTAGCATACTTTTATGAATTTGCAGCTACTATTACCCCATAAGTTAGTACTATTGGGCTTGTAGCATACTATAGATAGGTCATCATCGTTACTACCTAAAGCACTCTGGCGAGAAGAGGTGCCTAATGATGGTGTAGGAAATACCTTGCGTATTTGCTGCACTCCCATTAGTATTGCCTTCTGCGCTCGACAAGGAGGATACATGGACACGGCAGCATTCGACGACGTTCAGCAGCGTGTGCATACCGTCTGGTGGGCTGAAGACGAACAAGGGCCAATGGTTTGTATGCTCGATCAATCCTTGTTGCCACAGCAAATCGTTTATCTACAGTTACGGCACGAGCAGGATATCGCTGATGCCATTTCGACACTTAAAGTACGAGGGGCCCCAGCGATTGGCGTAAGTGCCGCCTTCGGGATGGCCCTCGCTCTTCAGCGTTTCTTGCGGGTTCAGGATGAATCATCTCCCCCGCTTACCATACAGCAACTCCGCATGCATCTGCACGCCGTCGGTACGCTGCTGGCTAGCACTCGTCCTACCGCGGTGAACCTTTTCTGGGCTATCAAGCGTATGACGGATTGTGGCGAACGGGCAATGCTGGAAGGTGACCCACCGCAGCAGGTGGCACAACGCCTCCTGCAAGAAGCGCACACCATCGCGGCTGAAGATGTCGCCGCCTGCCTTCAAATGGGACGCTACGGCTCTGACCTGATCGCTGATGGTGATGTCTTACTGACGCATTGTAACGCGGGCGCACTCGCCACCTCGGGTTTGGGAACTGCCCTCGCCCCGCTCTACGTCGCCAATTCTCAAGGCAAGCGTATTCACGTCTTCGTAGATGAGACGCGCCCGATTTTGCAAGGGGCACGCCTCACGGCCTGGGAGCTACAACAAGAGGGCATTCCACTCACCTTGATTACCGATAATATGGCTGGTCACTTTATGCGCCACGCGGATATTAAAGCGGTGTTCGTAGGTGCCGACCGCATCACGGCCAATGGCGATGTCGCTAATAAAATTGGCACCTATAGCGTCGCTGTACTCGCGCATGCACATCATATTCCTTTTTATGTGGTGGCTCCCTGCTCCACTATCGACCTCTCCCTAGCCTCTGGCGACCTGATACCCATAGAGCAGCGCCCGTCGCAAGAGGTCACGAGTGTGCGTGGCGTCGAGATTGCCCCCGCTGGTGTCCATGTGGCGAATCCTGCCTTTGATGTGACACCACATACCTATGTGACTGCGATTGTCACGGAAAATGGCGTTGCCCGTCCGCCATACGATGTTGCATTGCGCCAATTGTGCATGATGGGCAAAAACGAGACTATTGGGAAGGCAAATAGGTAATGGATAGCGCGATCATACAGGCAACCGCTCACTATGTCGAAGAGACGGTCGGCATCGAAGCGTTCCGCTCTACCAGTGCGGTGGTTGCAAATTGTAAAATGCTCGCTTTAGAATTAGAAGCAGAGGACACAGAGTCTCTATCCATAGATGCAGAAATACTGATGATTGCGGCCTATCTGCACGATATTTCGACACCGCTCTATGGTTTTCAAAATCATCAACACAAGTCAGCGGAGATGGCCGTGGCATTTTTGGGCACTTTGGATATGCCCATGTCACGAATTCAGCAGGTGGAAGCAACGCTGCTAGCACATACCACCGTGACGCTCACACAAGAGCAACGTGTCGCTCTTCCCATCGAGAGCCGTATCTTGTATGATGCAGATAAATTGGGGAGGCTCAGTGGCCTCTCCGTGGTGACATCCCTCATCGAATTCGGTGGGCGTTATTCGAAACGTGCGTTGACGGGAGAGATGCTTACCGCTATTTTGCGCCATGTCGAAGAGCGGTTCGTTGAGTTATATCAGTCACTGAATACCACACCCGCTCGTGTGATGGCAAAAGACAAATTTGGTCGCACGTTAGCATTTCTTGATGGCGTAATTGAACATTTAAGTGATGCAACTCCAATTTAGGGGTGCATTCAACAGTGTAATTTTTTGTAGAGGAGATGGAAAAGGTGCCCATTCTCGTTGTTGGTTCCGTAGCTCTCGATGCTATAGAAACCCCCTTTGCTAAAAAGGATGATATTCTCGGCGGAGCAGCATCATATTTTGCAACAGCAGCTTCCCTGTACGATCAAGTCAACCTTGTGGCCGTTGTGGGAAGTGATTTTCCGCAAGAATACCTTGATTTCTGGCGTAGTCGTCCCATCAATCTCGCGGGTTTACAAATTGAAGAGGGAAAAACGTTTCGTTGGGTCGGGCGTTATCATATGGATATGAACTCCAGAGACACCCTGGATACGCAGCTCGGCGTCTATGCCAACTTTCACCCGCGTATCCCCGATGCGTATTGTGCCAGTCCCTTACTCTTCCTGGCAAACATTCAGCCCGAACTGCAATTGGAGGTCTTAGACCAGGTTTCCTCTGCCCACCTGACCGTGCTGGATACGATGGAACTCTGGATCAAGACTGAGCCTGCACAACTCACCGAGGTCATCAAGCATGTCGATGTCTTACTGATGAGCGAAGAAGAGGTGCGGCAATACACCAATCAAGCTAGCATAGTGACAGGGGTGCGTCACTTGCTTGCGTTAGGATTGCAATATGTTGTCGTCAAGCAAGGAAGCTATGGTGCGCTTCTGTTTGGTGCTGATGGCACCTATTTTAGTGCGCCTTCCTACCCTTTAGAAGAGGTCGTTGACCCCACGGGCGCAGGCGATAGCTTTGCTGGTGGCATGCTCGGCTATCTCTCCACCGCACAACTTCAGGCAAATGGTCGCTATGCCATTGACGATATCAAGCGTGCCGTTGTTCATGGCAACATCATTGGCTCGTTTGTCTGCGCCGATTTTAGCATTGGCCGTTTGCGCAGTCTCACCATGGACGATATTGCCACCCGCTACAAAGAGTTAGTGCTCATGTCCCACTTTGATCCCGATTGGCAAGCAATTCCTTACAGACTGTCTGACGCGAGAGCATAGCGCGAGAGCCTCGGCACAGCAGCGCAAAATGTTGTAAAATAGACGGGATTGTGACTGACTCAATACGAAAAAACGTTTTGTGCAGGGTCATGCCACGTGAAGCGGCATGACCCTGCACAAATATATATGCCACCCGCCAGCGGCGGTGAGCATTTCCAAAGAAGGGATATCTCTACTTTATGTCTACCTCTATTAGCGGCGATGTTAAAGACATCTCCTTATCAGCACGCGGAAAAGATCGCATCGAGTGGGCAGCCAAAGAAATGCCTGTGTTGCGCCTCATTCGTGAGCGTTTCGCCAAAGACCTGCCCTTAAAAGGCATTCGTATGTCTGGCTGCCTGCATATCACGACCGAAACCGCGAACCTCGCCATCACTCTAAAAGCTGGTGGGGCTGACCTCGTGCTTTGCGCCTCAAATCCTCTTTCCACGCAAGATGATGTGGCAGCGGCTCTCATGAGCATCTATGGTATCTCCACGTATGCTATTAAAGGTGAGGACGAACAAACCTACTATCGTCATATCAATGCAGTTCTGGACCACAAACCGCAGATGACCATGGATGATGGCTGTGACCTCGTCTCCACTATCCACACAACGCGTAAAGAACTCATTCCCGGCATTATCGGCGGCATGGAAGAGACGACAACTGGTGTTATTCGCCTGCGTAGCATGGAAAAGAATGGCGTCCTCAAGTTTCCCGTGCTGGCTGTCAACGAGTCCGACACCAAGCATATGTTCGATAATCGCTACGGCACCGGACAGAGTGCCATCGATGCCATTATCCGCTCCACCAATATTTTGCTGGCGGGTCGCACCTTTGTGGTCTGTGGCTACGGTTGGTGTGGTCGCGGCGTTGCCTCGCGTGCGCATGGTATGGGTGCAAATGTCGTCGTGACCGAGGTTGATGCCACTCGCGCCCTTGAAGCTGCCATGGATGGCTATCGCGTCATGCCCATTCTAGAAGCTGCCGCCATCGGTGATATCTTTGTCACCGTCACTGGCAACGTCAATGTACTCGATGTTGCTCACCTTGAGCGCATGAAGGATGGCGCACTGGTGGCTAACGCAGGTCACTTCAATGCCGAGATCAACATTCCAGGGCTAGAAAAACTGGCAACCGCCAAGCGGCGCGTGCGCGACTTCGTGGACGAATATACCTATGAAGATGGTCGTCACGTCCATCTGCTCGCCGAAGGCCGCCTTGTCAACCTCTCCGCCGCCGAAGGGCATCCTGCCAGCGTCATGGATATGAGCTTTGCGAATCAGGCCCTCGGCTCAGAATACATGCTTCGTCAGGCCGCGCAATTGCAACCGCGTGTCTACACGCTACCCGCAGAACTGGACAAAGAGATTGCCCGTATCAAGCTGCTCGCCATGGGCATTCGTATCGACTCCCTTACCCCTGAGCAGGATAAGTACCTCAACTCCTGGGAGTCCGGCACCTAGTCTTGGCAAGAAGGTGGTATTGTGCCAACTTTCCACATTTTGTGGAAAGTTGGCACAATACCACCTTCGAAGAAGAGTTAGCAGCCCTACTATATGACTATCACTATAGTCGCTATCTCTTGCAAATACATCTGACACACGGTGTATTTCTTTCTAGGTCTTTAGTAGTAGGGAATGAGGCAAACAGGAGAATTGACAAGTCTATCCGTGTAACGTACAATGGATAGGTAAACAACACGCCAGTGATGGTGGAGTTGATTGCTACAACTGAATAAGTGCAGTGAAATCTGCTCTCATCAAGAGAGGTGGAGGGAAACGGCCCGACGAAGCCCGACAACCCGCCTGCTACTTCGGTAGCGGGAAGGGTGCCAATTCCGGCGGAAGATTCCGCGAGATGAGGGGCATGAGCCGTGGAAAACGCCATACCCCTGTGTACAGGGGAATTTTTTTTATTCTGCAACGTGCTTCTCGTTCCATCTTTTGACCCTTGCTACTCTTTCAACTTTTCAGATTTCTCCGCACACACTCGTTTTCCACACTACATTAAAGGAGACCTATTGTGAGTAATTTTATGGATAGCCCCAAGTCCTTTTTCACCAGCGAGTCGGTGACGGAGGGGCATCCTGATAAGCTCTGTGATCAGATTTCAGATGCCATTCTCGACGCAATCATTGCGCAAGACCCCATGGCACGTGTTGCCTGCGAGACCGCCACAACCACGGGCTTAGTGTTAATCGCGGGTGAAATCACCACATCCGCCTGGATTGACATGCCTGCCGTTGTGCGTTCGACCATCGAGCAGGTTGGTTATATCAATGCTGAGTACGGCTTTGACTATCGCACCTGTGGCGTTGTGACCTCCATCGGCAAGCAATCCCCTGATATCGATCTGGGTGTTAGTCGCTCACTAGAGGCAAAAGGGGCCATTACCCTGCTCAGTGATGACGAACTGGAGCAAATTGGTGCGGGCGATCAAGGTATGATGATCGGCTTTGCTTGCAATGAAACTCCTGAATATATGCCTTTACCTATCAGCTTGGCACACAAACTCACACGCCAACTCTCCCAGGTGCGCCGCAAGTCCTGGAGTGGCACTGGACCGATGACCTATTTACGACCTGATGGCAAGAGCCAGGTAACGGTACAGTACGATCATGGGCGTCCGGTGCGTGTTGACACCATTGTCATCTCCACCCAGCATGCCAGCTACGTCGATCAGGAACAGATCCGCAGCGATGCATTAGAATATATCGTCAAGCCTGTTATTCCCGCGCATCTTATCGATAGCCAGACCAAGATTTTTGTCAATCCCACTGGACGTTTTGTCACGGGCGGACCCATGGGCGATGCGGGCTTGACCGGACGCAAGATTATCGTAGACACCTATGGCGGCATGGCGCGGCATGGTGGCGGTGCTTTCAGTGGCAAAGACCCGACCAAGGTTGATCGTTCTGCCGCCTATTCTGCCCGTCATATTGCGAAAAACGTTGTCGCCGCAGGCCTCGCTGATCGTCTCGAACTGCAGGTCTCCTATGCCATTGGCGTTGCTCGTCCGCTCTCACTCTTCATCGAGACCTTTGGCACCGCGAAAGTCTCTGATGATGAGATTATTCGCCTGATTAACGAACATTTCGATCTTCGTCCGGCTGGTATCATCCAGGAACTGAATTTGCGTCGCCCCATCTACCAGCCTACAGCCGCCTTTGGGCATTTTGGCCGTACAGATATCGATGCGCCGTGGGAAGCTCTCAACAAGGTTCCTATGCTGCGTAAGGGCGTCGGAGCTAGCGTCGGGAGCAGTGAAGCTCACTCTTAATCACCCTGGTTGGGGCGAGCTTAAATCCGCCCTACACCTCAACAGGTTGGGGCATGATAGACCATGCCCCAAACCTTAGCAACGAACGGAGTTGTTAGATGTTGAAAGAACGTATCACGCGTACGCGGATACAAGGCGGTATGCAAAAGGGGAACGTGACCAAATATCGACCTTTCCCACCTATTAATCTACCAGATCGCCAATGGCCTTCGCGCACTATTACCACTGCACCCATCTGGTGCAGCGTTGATCTGCGCGATGGCAACCAGGCCCTACCTATTCCAATGGGCATCAAGGAGAAATTGGAGATGTTCCAACTCCTGGTCGATATTGGCTTCAAAGAGATTGAAGTTGGTTTCCCATCGTCCTCGCAGATCGAGTTTGACTTTGTGCGCCTGCTGATTGAAGAGAAGCGCATTCCCGACGATGTCACCATTCAGGTGCTTGTGCAGGCCCGCGACGAGTTAATCACGCGCACCTTTGAGTCATTGCGTGGTGCGAAGAAAGCTATTGTTCATCTCTATAACTCGACCTCACCACTGCAACGCCGCGTCGTATTCGGTCTGGAGAAACCAGACATCATCAACATCGCCACCCACGGCGCAACGCTGGTTAAAGAACTGGTCGCAACCCTTCCTGAAACGCAGATCATGATGGAGTACTCGCCCGAAAGCTTCTCGTCAACCGAGATCGATTTCGCCTTGGATATCTGTGAAGCCGTGGTTGACGTTTGGCAACCGACATCTGACAACAAAATTATTCTGAACCTGCCTGTCACTGTTGAGGTCGCAACCCCTAATGTCCATGCCGACCAAATCGAGTGGTTCTGCCGTCACCTCCGCCATCGTGAGCATACCATCATTAGCCTGCATACCCACAATGATCGTGGCACTGGCGTTGCCTGCACCGAATTAGGCCTGCTGGCCGGAGCAGACCGTGTAGAAGGCACACTCTTTGGCAATGGCGAGCGCACCGGCAATGTAGATATCGTAACCGTGGCCCTCAATATGTACACCCAGGGCGTGGACCCAGGCCTCGATTTTAGCGATGTGAGCGCGATTAGTGTGGTTGCCGAAAAATGTACCCGTCTCGGCGTGCCCATTCGCCATCCATATGCGGGCGAACTGGTCTTTACCGCCTTCTCCGGCTCACATCAAGATGCCATTAATAAGGGCATGACCGCGCAAGATACCGCTCCTGGTGCCATGTGGGAAGTTCCGTATTTGCCCATCGATCCCAAAGATATTGGTCGTTCCTATGAGGCTATTATTCGCATTAACTCCCAGTCAGGCAAGGGTGGCGTGGCCTACGTCATGGACACCGAATTTGGCTACCAATTGCCCAAGGCCATGCATGTTGAACTGGGCAAGATCATTAAAGACCTCGCCGATGAATCCGGTGAGGAACTTTCTGGTACACAAATCTTCAACGCCTTCGCCCAAGAGTACTTGCAGCGCGACGAACCATTTGCCTTTGAGTCATTTTCGGTCGAGAAAATCGCCGCGCAAGATGGCTCCAAAGCTGTTACCTGCGTTGCCCACATCTCCATTGATGGCGTTGTGCGGGAATTGCATGGAAGTGGGAATGGCCCCATCGACGCCTTCGTGCAGGCCCTCAACCAGGGTGACGTGGCTGAATTTAAGCTGCTCTCCTACTCCGAGCACGCCCTCGAGCAGGGTGCGCAGGCGCAGGCCATTGCCTATATCCAGATCGAAACGTCCTCTCATGCCACCTTCTTTGGTGCTGCCATCGATACCAGCATCGAAATTGCCGCCGTCAAAGCCATTCTCAGTGCCCTCAATCGCTCTCAACAACAATAGAGCTAAACAAAGAGCAGGAGGGAAAAGTGGTATTGCCACTTTTCCCTCCTGCTCTTTGTTTAGCTCTTATCTTCTCTCTTAGAAACTGCCCGCGGGTATCTTTCCCAACTTGTTTGCGTACAGTTCGGTAAACCAGACATTGTTGCTGCCATCGACAATCAACCCATCATGGGGATGGGCAGAGGTGTTTGAGAGCCGTATCGCTTTGACCGAACCAGTTTGTGGGTTGAGGTAGCCCACACGCGCATCCAACGAGTCATCAAACCAGACCATACCGTGGCTATCCGTGCTAATGCCAGAAATATGTGTGCCTGGACAATTATTGGGATTTGGGCAAATGCCGTTCGAGCCTTGGAAATCTTTATGCATCCCTGTGTTGGGCACATATTCGCCAATGACACCAGAAAATCCCTGACTATACCAGATATTCCCTGCCTTGTCAGCGGTAATCAGGTGTGGGCTGAATGTGTTGATGGCATGCTCTGCGATTGTGATATGACCCGTTGTGGTTGGCGTAAAGGTGCCAATTTTAGACAAGTCATTCTCTGCAAACCAGATCTTGCCGTTGGGTGCCGTGGTAATGCCATAAGGACTGGCATCGGCAGAGGGGATAGTTGTTTCCACAAATGTATGAGTCGTGGTATTAAAAAAGCCTATTTTGTTTGCACTAAACTCACTGAACCAGATATTTCCATTGCCATCTAGCGTAACTCCCCAGGGATTTGTTTGTGTTGGCACCTCGCTGAGGCTTGCCGCATACGTGACCTGCTGGGTAGCAAATATCGAGGCCAGCAGCACGCTCATAAGCACGGCTATCAGCACAACTCTTGTTCGTTTGACTGTTATTGCAGACCAAATCGATTTCTCTAACGATGCCTGTATAAACACATTTCTTGTCATTTTTCCCCCTCTTTATGAGATACAATGGCCTATAACTGCATTTTGTCTGCTTTTATTTATATGTTGTTGTTATACTGAACTATAGAGAAAGATTGTACAAGATACACAGGTATCAAAAAAGTGTCCAAACGTATCTATTTTCGTTTTAGCGCGAATTGCCTTTCGCTGTTTGACCAGTATGAAACTAAACTTAACCATATTTAGCCATACTTGCCATCATCCACTATAATGTGACTGATACAATCTGTCTATTGTCTTACTGTGGGCTCACAAGAAAGCGAGAACGAGCGATATGGATTTCACACTCAACGAAGAGCAGTCAGCCATTCGTGCTACCTGTAGAGAATTTGCGGAACAAGAAATCAAGCCTCTGGCCGAAGAAATGGATGCCAGTGGGAAGTTTCCTTATGAACTGGTGCATAAGATGGGCGAATTAGGGTTATTGGGCCTGCCCTTTCCCGAAGAATATGGCGGCGCAGGAGCCGATTTCCTCTCATATTGCCTCGCGATTGAAGAGATTTCTCGTGGTGATGTCTCAGTAGGCATCACGATGGAGGCTCATACCTCGCTTGGTGCTACCCCTTTTTATCTCTTTGGGAGTAGCGAGCAAAAAGAGCAGTTTCTCGTTCCTCTCGCACGCGGTGAGCAACTATGGGCGTTTGGCCTTACCGAACCCGGCGCAGGTTCTGATTCTGGTGGCGCACAGACGCACGCCGTTCTACAAAATGGCGCATGGCACATTAACGGCTCGAAAGCCTTCATCACCAACGCTGGTACTGCCATGACTGGAGGTGTCACCATCACCGCCGTAACGGGCACGCGCTCCGATGGGCGCAATGAGATTACCAACATCATCGTTCCCAAAGGCACCGTGGGCTATGAGATTGGTAATCCCTACAAAAAGATGGGCTGGAAGGCATCGGATACACGCCCCCTTTCCTTTGAGGATTGTGTTGTGCCTGCGGGCAACATTCTGGGGCAGCAGGGTGATGGCTTTAAGCAATTTATGCAAATCCTCGATGCTGGTCGTATCGCTATCGCGGCCCTCTCCGTCGGCTTAGCTCAGGCCTGCCTGGACGAGGCATTGCAATACGCGAAAGAGCGAAAGCAGTTTGGGCAGGCCCTCAGTAAATTTCAAGCCATCCAGTTCAAACTCGCTGACATGGATATGGAAATAGAACTGGCTCGTCTCATGTATTACAAGGCCGCTTGGCTGCACATGCAAGGCAAACCCTACACACGGGAAGCATCGATGGCGAAACTCTTTGCCTCCGAGACAGCCAAACGTGCCGCTGACCAAGCCGTCCAAATTCACGGCGGCTATGGCTTCATGGATGAATACCCTGTTTCGCGTTACTGGCGGAGTGTCAAAGTCAACGAAATTGGGGAAGGCACTAGTGAGGTGCAGCGCATGCTCATCGCCAAACTGATGGGGTGCTGACCATCATGCAAAGAGGTGCTCTGGGCCGCGATGCTCCCTCACTTTATAACAAAGGATGGTACTTATATGAGTATTGTAACGACAAAACTGCTATCAGAAATCCCGCTCTTTTCTAAACTGGATGAAGATGAACTGACTGAACTACGAGCCATCATGACCGAACGTATTTTCCTTCCCAGCCAGCAAATTATGAAGGCGGGTGAGCAAGGAAACACACTCAATATCATTGAGCGGGGTGAGGTCGAAATCTGGCTGACCGATACCGATGGCAAAAAAGTAGTGCTTGATGTCTTTGGCCCCGGCAAGTTCTTTGGTGAGCTTTCGATGCTTACTGGCGAATCGCGCTCTGCCAGTGCCACATCCGCGGAAGAGGTAGCAACACTAGAATTAGAGCGTGATGAATTCTTCGACTTCCTGCGGCGCAGACCAGATGCCGCCATTGATGTGCTCATAGAACTTGGTCAACGCCTCAAACACACGGATGATATCTTGCGTACTCGTGCCAGTCGTAACCCGAATGAGGAGCAAAACGAGCCTGTTTCACCGGGCCAGCGTATTGCCGATGCGATTGCCGATTTTAGCGGCTCTCTTCCCTTCTTGCTCATCAATTTTATCGCTTTTCTGTTGTGGATAATCACCAATACCCTTGGTCCAACTTTATTTCACTTCGATCCCTATCCCTTTCAGTTTCTCACCATGGCTGTCTCCCTCGAAGCAATCTTCCTCTCCATTTTTGTGCTGATTAGTCAGAACCGTCAAGCCTCGAAAGATCGTGTCAAAGCTGATCTGGATTATCAAGTTGACGTAAAATCGGAGCTAGAGATGAGTGTTATGACGGTCAAGTTGCGCGATATCGAACAAAAGTTACACCATATCCATAGTGATCTTCTGCGCTCTGGCGTAAACAATTAAGTCGATGAGAGGCTAACAAGCACAAAAAACAGGGCTGGTTACTACCAGCCCTGTTTTTTGTGCTTGTTAGCCTCGCAGCGGCCATTGGAACATTCTGAAGGTAATGCTTTGATTGGTGATATCTGTACTATCCGTCCACACGGCACTATCAGGATTGACGGCAAGGAAATCTGCACCTGCGGGCACTTTAGCCACGATGACAGGCGATTTCGCCACCACATCATACATCTCATAGCCCTTTTCACTCTGCCAGAACAAGAAGGTGCTTCCACCTTGCAAGGCTGAGGCCGTGTTACCACTGAAGATAATCGGCGGTCCCAATGTATTATCTGAGGTAAAGGCCAGAATCGTACCGTGTATCGCTGCATCAGGTTGTGATGGATAGATGGTGGCATCTATCCTGTTCACTATTGCCGCTGCTGCACTATTTGTTGCGCTCGTGGGCGTTGCCACGGCATTTGCCGCTTGTGTTGCTACAGGCGTTCCCACCGCAGCATTGAAGCTGGTAGCGTCTGCTGTACTTAAGACAAACAGGGTGTTATTCACTATTTGCGGTTGAAAGGACATGCCATCCCCACGGAACAGATATTGACTGGTCAGCGTACGTGGTTTGCCGTTACTATAGGTTGGCTCCACGTTGCTCGTAATTTGTGACCAGACATTACTATACATGACCCCATCGCTGCCCTGCCATTCTTCAGACCAGTACAATACATTGCTGTCACTGTTGACCGTCGGAGAGGTGAGAATATGGCCGTTTTTCGCGCTCGCAATCTCTTTGCTCTGCACTCCCCGCACGTTGTCCAGTTGATAACTGAGCAGGTGAGCATCACCTTTGTTGTCAATCATGCCAAGGAACATAGTGTTCTGTGTGAGCGACAACCCCTGAATGGGAGTATGAACCCAGCCTGGAACAGTACTCTTATCAAATGTCCCTGTCAAGATCGTCACAGGAGAGGGAAGACTATCTTTCACTATCCTTTGCTGTGGGCCGATTGGTAGGGCGCGCAGTGCCCAGGTGCGCGTGTCGTTTACATCACTTGTGGGTATGTGGTTGTGCGTGATGCTTTGCGCAGTCTGTTGCAAGTCGAATTGCAACCATACCACCCAATTTTCTGAACTACCAAGCACGATGAGTGGACTCTGACTCATGCTCTCCAATAATGGCATACTGATACTATCTTGCGGCATGCTCTGATTATTAACCTGCTCAAGCATCCAGGCATTGCTATCTTTGCCATAGGCGGTATAGTAGATATGCTCCTGATTCGCCACCGCGCTCACAACATGCGTGTAATCACTTGTTGTCGTGTAGTGCGCCATCGCCACCTGTGCGGGCTGGTTGATTGATGCCGTTGGCGTAATAGTATGATTCGCCAACAGTAAGAGGGCGACTAATCCGCTCGCCATAATTATCAGTAGAAAAGATGCCGCCAGCCCTATCACCGCAAATTGATTAATTTGAGTACGGCGATGTGCCTTACGCTTGGGATGTAAAATAGGAAGGGGGCCAGTCTCAGCCGTGCTAAACGCCGCTAATGCCTCATTCTTATGATTCATCTGTGCGCGCTCATGCATATACGGCTTGAGAAAATCCGGCGGTGAAGGAGCCGTAGTTGGTGAGCTTTGAAGAAAGCGTGTATGCTCTGCTGCGAGAGCTTGCATGAGTTTCATGCGTGCGTCAGCAGATGGCGCATGCGTAGGAAGCATGCGCAGACCGTCGCCCACAAATTGCGTCTGCGCAAGTACATTCCTGCATGCAGAGCACTGTTCTAGGTGAGCATCCAACGCCGTTGTATCTGCTTTGTCGTTTTTGAGTTCGTGATATGCAGCTAATAATATCCGAGCCTGACTACAATTCAATCTTCACCGACCTCTTTATGGTACAAACCGATAAACCGTTCGCGCGCACGCATCAAACGCATTTTAACCGCAGACGCACTAATATTCAGTACTTCTGCAATCTCTGCACAAGAAAGCCCATCATTTTCGTAAAGCCAAAGACAAACTGCATATTTTTGTGGCAATTGTTTGAAGACGCGTTCCACGATCTCGCGATCAGCAACACGCCCTTCGAAGCGTCCCCCGTCATAACCACCACGTTCATACATCGAAACAACCGCGCTGGACTTGCTTTCGTTCGTGTGTTCATCGCCGTTCGTATTGAAGTTTTCCGATACCGCGCCCCCAGAGTCTGAGAGCACGCCAGCACCAATACCACGGTCTTCATTAAACAGTGAGAGCGGAAGCCAAGAAATCAAACGCCGCCGTCTCAGCGTGTCAGTCGTCGTGTTTGCTGCTATACGGTACAGCCACGCCGACAACGCACCGGGCTGTACAACCGTTCCGCTTAATAATGCCTTATACGCTTTCACAAACACATCTTGCGCGAGATCATTTGCCTGTTCACGATTGCCAATTAGATGATAGATGAAGTTCGTTATAGGAACTTGATAGCGTAAGAAGATAGACTCAAAGTCTGCTACCTCTACTCGCTGTATCTGCTCTTGAGAAGCAGGTGTACTTGGAGCGGGGCCAACAAGCGTGTGTGTCTCCTCTCGCGTATCTGCCTCCACATCTCCATCCTCGCCCTTTGGCTGCGGAACGGTAGAATGGCCGACACGTTCATCATCATGAAATGAGCGCGTACTGCTATTCGTATTGTAAAGACGGATAGAGGTATCCATTGGTTACATCAACCTTAAAACAGCTGGATTTTTTGACAAGTATACATAACACTTTTCTATACATCGATAGCATAACACATTTGTATAGAGCACGCTGTGAAGTGATGAACAATTTGAGCTGCATATTGTCATCACCGCCGATTTCTGCTACCATGTCAGCATGCAGACACAACAACTAGGCTGGAACATTGTCGGCCATGAACACTCCATAGATATCTTGCGTCGCACCTTGGCCGCGCAACAGGTACGCCATGCCTATTTGCTCTCCGGCCCACAGCATATCGGGAAGGTGCTGCTCGCCCAACGCTTCGCGCAAACGTTGCTGTGTACGGGTGGACCCGATCCACAGGTCGCGCCACAAGACCCGTGCAATACCTGCCTTTCCTGCCGCAAAGTCTTGCACGCCAATCATCCTGATGTGCATATCATTACGCGCCCACCTGATAAGCAATTCATCTTAATCGAACAGATTCGCATGCTGCAAAGCGATTCGGCACGGCGCACCCTGGAGGGCAGGCGCAACGTCTTTATCATCGAAAATGCCCATGAAATGAACGCCCAAGCCGCCAATAGTCTCCTGAAAACATTGGAAGAGCCAGAACCGGAGGTCGTGCTGCTGCTCACCGTTCCCGATGCTGGCCTGCTCTTACCCACCATCTTGTCGCGCATCCAACAAATCCCCATGCAACTTTTGACGACCACGCAAATCAAAGCCGCCTTGCAGTCGCAGTGGGAGGTTGAGCCAAAGGAAGCCGAACTGATCGCCGCCCTTGCCGCCGGTCGCATGGGCTGGGCCATCCAAGCCGTTGAAGACGAAGACCTGCTCTCGGAGCGCAAGGCCCAACTCGACATCTTGACAAAGCTACCATCCGCCAGCCGCACACAGCGTTTTGATATCGCACAGCGCATCAGCTCCGATGGCGAGAAGGTACATGACCTGCTAGAGTTGTGGTTACTGTGGTGGCGTGATATGGTATTAGCAGCAAATAAATGCCTGGACCTGACCGTCAACGTTGACATGCGCGATCAGTTAAAGACACAGGCGGCAAAGGTTGGTACCGCAGAGTCAGTACGTATGGTGCGTGCCATTTTGCAAACAATGGAATACATAGAGCAAAATGTCAACCCACGCGTCGCCCTTGAAGTACTCATGCTCGATATGCCAACCATCAAATAGCGGCGAGAGTTTATCACGCTCATCTCGTATGGCAAACCGATGTGTTTGGAAGCCTAACTATTACCGTGTAGTCATGTAACCCAAGACCAAAGAGGTGTTTTCGATGCGAACCGACTTCCAATATCTGCTGATTCAGCAAGACGAAGGCGTCATTACCATTACAATGAATCGTCCAGAGGTATTGAACTCGTTCAACGATCCCATGCTGAGCGAATTGACAGAAGTAATGGAGCATGCCGCTCAAGATGAGAGTATTCGTTGCGTCGTATTGACTGGTGCGGGCAGAGCCTTCGGTGCTGGTCAGGACCTGTCTGGCTTTGCCCCTGGCAATAGCGAAACTCCCAGTGAACCCCTTAGAGTGAGTGAGCACCTCAAAAAGTATCACCTCCTTATACATACCATGCGCGACATGCCCAAACCTGTCATCGCCGCAGTCAAGGGCGTTGCCGCTGGTATCTCTTGCAATATCGCCCTAGCTTGTGACCTGCGCATCGCTGCAGATAATGCGCGTTTCATCGAAGCCTTTGCCCGCATTGGCCTCGTTCCCGATGGTGGTGGCGGCTACTTCCTGCCTCGCCTGATCGGACTTGGCAAGGCATTGGAAATGTCGCTCCTGGCCGACGAGGTAAGCGGACCCGAAGCCGAGCGTCTTGGCCTCGTCAATAAATGTGTGCCCATTGCCGAGTTCGAGTCCACCGTCAAAGCATTCGCGCAGCGTCTCGCCAGTGGCCCCACGCGCAGCTACGGAATGATCAAAGAACTGTTGTACAAATCACTGGACATGGATCTGCAAGCCTCGCTCGACCTCGAAGGCAAGCTACAGGATGCCGCCTTCACCACTGCCGACCATAAAGAAGGTGTCGCCGCCTTCATGGAGAAACGTAAAGCGAAGTACAGCGGCAAGTAGGGATGCCTCTCTTGGGCATCACCAATGTAGGAATGTCCCTTGTGGGCATCCTCGTCACCACAGAAACGTAATATTCATCGTGCGTATCGACACCCTTTCAAACAACAATCGACAAACACAGGGGGCGCAGCGACGGACGTGGCTGCGCCTCTACGCGCCGCATCACCTCCAAAATTGTGCGGCCCTCGACCAGTATGCCCTGCGCCAACGTGCCGCCGCCACCTCGCAAGGAACCGTAATCCTCGGAGCCGGTGCTTGCACCGAGGTTCCTCTCGCGGAGATTGTCCGCGCCTCCGATGAAGTCGCTCTGGTCGATCTCGATGTTGCCGCCATGAAGCAGGCATGGAGCGAACTACCCTCTATCGCGCTCCGCCGGAATGTACGCTTAGTCGAAGCCGACATCAGTGGTGGTGTTAGTGCCAACCTTGCGCGGCTATTACAACGCCAGGACTGGCTTGCCCTCAAGGCGCAAGGAGCCACTGCTGTCTTCGATGCTGCCGCCCTGTGCCTCGAACAATGCCCCATTCCTGACCCGCCACAGCTACAAACGCTCACAGGTGGAAGCTTTGGCCTTGTAATCAGTTCGCTTGTGCTCTCGCAACTCTTCAGCTACCCCATCCTCGACCTGCTCGACTCAGTTCAGCGCAGCGCACCCGCGCTAATAGGCGAACAAGAGCGACATCGCCGTTACCAGGATGCTGCCCAAAGCTTTCGCACACGTGTCATCACCGCGCACCTGCACCTCTTGCACGATCTGCTCGATATAGGCGGCATTGCTGTTCTGATCAGCGACATCCGTGGTTTCGCCTTCAGCGTCTACGGCACCGACCACGATGCCCAACATCGCCGTTTCATCCCCCTTGTTCCGCGCACCTTCCCCGAACTCGTCAAAGGGAACTTCACTGTGTTAGAGGAAAAACAATGGGAATGGATCACCGATCTACCCGAAGGTGAACGGCTGGGTCGCGGCTACGAAGTGGCGGGATATGTACTAACATAAAGCATCACCAGCAAAAGGGAAGGCCCACATTATTACACGCTTGGGTGTAATAATGTGGGCCTTCCCTTTTGCTGGTGTTTTGCCTTATTAGCGGCCAGCTGAGGCGCGCCTTGGGGCTACTGCCGTTCTGGGCTTGCGCCGCGTTCCCTCGGGCTGCGACTCCGAAGTCACGAAGCTTTGCTCTTTACGCTTACCTCTACTTCGATTAAGGCTGAACCTTGACTGCCTGCTATCATCTCTCCTGTCGCCTCGTGGTCCTTCGGAGTAGGTGCCTTCCGGCAATTCAGGCAGGGTAAAGTCTTCTGGCTGTCGCGCTGACGCTTCGTGGTTCATACGGTCGTACCGTCGCCTTTGTATGCCAGAGGCTGTGTAGTTCGTGTGCCCATCATGCTGATAACTACTGCGGTTTTGACGCGCAAACCTGCCACGCTCCTGATCCGAAATGAACGGTTTGCGGTCACTGCTAGACCATTGCTCGCTGCTCTCCTCTGGCTCCTGTAGGAATGAAGCCTGGGAGCTTACAGGTGGTCTTGCCACAATCGCATCCTTGTTAATCACCAGCCGCTGCAACGAGACTGCCTGCCCCAAGCTGCGCGTCATACGGCGCCACTTCGGTAAATCGGCTGGCACCAGAAGCGTAATCGCCTTCCCTTGTTGCCCCATACGACCTGTACGGCCAATACGGTGTGTAAAGAGATCGCTCGATTCCGGCAACTCGTAGTTGATGACCTGATAGATGTTTTTAATATCCAGGCCGCGGGCCGCGACATTCGTGGCGAGAAGCGTCTGCACCTGTCCACGACGGAACGCGGAGAGTACCTCTTCACGTGCGTGCTGGCTCTTGTTGCCGTGCAGTGTTCCCACCGTAAAGCCCAGGTTGGTGAGCTGCTTTCCTAACTTCTCGACTCCGTACTTCGTTCTACCAAAGATGAGACTGCTCTCGCCCTCGGTGGATTGTAGCAGCGTACAAAGAGCCGCCATTTTCTGTTCCTGTGGCACCTGATAAACGATCTGCTCGATGGTGCTTTCCCCGCCCGTGGCCGTCGAGATGGCAACATTCACCGGGTCTTTCAGGAACTTCTTTTGCAGCGTCGCCACCCAGTCTGGCATGGTTGCTGAAAAGAGGGCCATTTGTCGTGTCTCGGGTGTAGTGGAGAGGATCTCTTCGATGACTGGTGCAAAACCAATATCCAGCATCTGATCTGCCTCGTCCAAAACACAAATCCGTACTTTGTTCAGCACTAAATTGCCATGGTCAAGATGATCCTTGATGCGCCCAGGCGTACCAACGATGATCTGTGCTCCATAGCGCAGTGCTGAATTTTGGCTGGCATAAGCTCGTCCGCCTACTAGTAGCGCGGTGCCAAGCCTTTTGCCGCCTGCTAACTTGCTCAATACACTGTTAACTTGAACCGCCAGTTCGCGTGTCGGTACGATGACCAGCGCCTGTACGACACGCTCCTTCGACAGCCTCTCCACGAGAGGAATACCATAGGCAAGTGTTTTACCTGATCCGGTAGCTGACTGTCCCACCAGATCGCGACCGGCTAGCAGTGCCGGAATTGCCTCTGCCTGAATCGGCGTCGGCTCTGAAATTTCCATGCTTGCCAATGCTGCTCGTGTTGTGGGTTGTAACTGGAAGTCATTAAAAGATGACATTCAAAATCCTTTCGGCCATTGTGCCCCTTATTGGGTGCGTTATAGTTCCCAACTGATGCTGTGCCAGTCGGGTGTACCAGGAGCAGGCCGTAGGATACGGGAGCAATACTGCTAGCTGATATCTCGTTAGTACGAACGTGTGTGCAGGAAGGGGTTATTCTACAGAGGAATTGCTCAAAGCTCTTTAGTGTCTATATTGAGGAATAGGATATACTAGTGACCTACTCCGTATCATGCAACCATTCATAACACTTGCATTATACACCTTTATAAGCTAATCGTCAAACCGAGCTGAAAGAATAGGACTAGCTAGGAAAAGCTCTTTTATTTGGCCATAAAAACTGCCTGTAATAAACAGAACAAATCCCGTTTAACCTCCGCGCAGAGTGGTTCCTATTAGAGATGATTGGAGTTTCGTGACTGCATAGCCTTGTTTCCCTAAAGCTGCCAGCAATTGTTCTATGTGAGCATGGTTGCGCGTGTCCAATGTGAGGGTTACTTCTATATCTTGCACTGGCAACGATTGCATGGTTGGGCAATAATTCAGCGTGCGGATATTCACGTCCAACTCTGCGATGCTCGTCAATAGGTGCCGTAACGCGCCAGGACGGTCCGCGATCAATGTTCTCAAGATGATGATGCGCCCTTGTACCATCAACCCACGCTCGATAAAACCTCCCAGTTGATTCATATCGAGATTGCCTCCTGAGAGAACCACCACCACTTCTTTGCCCGCCATGTTCAGCAGACCTGGATGTAATAGCGCAGCTATGCCCACCGCTCCTGCGGCCTCCACTTGCAGTTTGCAGCGTTCCTGCAAGAGCAGGATGGCACTCATGATCTCCTCATCATCCACCGTGACAACCTGATCGACATAGGCGCGCATGATCGCAAAGGGGAGTTCACCGGGCGCATTGAGACTGATGCCATCCGCAATCGTCTTGAGCGTGGGCTGCGTAATAATCTGGCCCGCCTCTAGCGATCTCTTTGCCGCATCTGCACCTTTGGCCTGCACGCCAATAATTTGTACTTCTGGCCGTAACGTTTTGACCGCGATGGCAATGCCTGAGATTAGACCGCCTCCGCCAAGCGGAACGATGATGCTATCAACCGTAGGGGCTTGCGTTAGTATCTCCAGGCCCAGCGTGCCTTGACCAGCAATCAGACGAGGATCATCGAAGGCATGGATGAACGTCGCTCCTGTTACCGCTTGCAATTCACGCGCATGAGCATAAGCCTCTGCAAAGTCTTCTCCATGCAGCACGACGCTTGCCCCATATCCCTGGGTAGCCATAACTTTCACCAGTGGGGCATGCTTTGGCATCACAATCGTGGCAGGGACTCCCAGCGACTGGGCGGCAATCGCGACGGCCTGGGCATGGTTGCCCATAGAAGTTGCAATCACCCCATGCGCCCGCTCCTCGGCGCTCAGCAAGGAAATCTTATAGGTGGCTCCGCGTACCTTAAAGGATCCTGCTCGCTGCAAATTCTCTGGCTTGAGATGGACGTTAGCTCCCGTCATGGTGCTGAAGGCTCGCGAATGCTGCATGGGCGTCACATGGATTGCATCACGTATCACCTGGTAGGCATGCTCGATCTCGCTTAGGGTTGGGGCATTGGGAACCAACGCGAAGTTTGCTGTACCCATAGAAGATATCTCCTTCCTTAATCTGAGAGGATCTGAGAACTGCTTGTGACATTACGCTCCTACAAGCGCATTGATAAGACAAGCTCACTGGACACTTCTGACATGCCTGTACTTGTCATGACGTTGCTCTCTCGATCACTTTGCTGCGCGTCTCCATCCAAAGATAGAGCAGGGGGCTTGCAACCAGCAAGAACAGGATGCTGGCCAGAAAGACCCACGTCATAGGATTGGCTTGATTGAAGTTGCTCCACGAGAAGATCATCGCCAGACTAATCACTGCAATCCCAATCATCTGGCTCTGTAGTGCGATGCGTACCGCGCTCCAACGACTATCGAGCGCGATGCCGAGTTCACCCACTCCTGTGAGCGCAAATAAAGCTCCCATCACACGCGCTGTGAGCGGGGTCAACTGCCACGGCCAACTACTTATCATGAAGCTGGGTTGCAGGAAGAGAACAATACTGGTGAGCACTGTCAAAGCACCCACGATACCGATCACCAGCCGCACAGATCGTGGCACACTGCGCTCATGCGCTGCGTCAGGGCCAGGATCAGCATTTCGATTGCGTAGCCACAGCAGGAAAACAATGAATGGTGTTGTGAAGTACAGCCCTACCCAGGCAAAGAACGGGATGGAACCATGATTGAAGCGATCCCAGTGCAGGATGGTCGCAATCCCCATCAACGTCGCAAAGGTGGTGACAGGGAGAAACCCCACCTTGACCCAATGCCAGCGCGCACCAGCGGCGGCACGTACAAAGAAATAGGCCCCACCAATATAGGCGGCCCCCAGCATCATTGCGCTCATGCGTGGCTTGATACCCCAGGCGAACAACTCCTGCGTGTGATCGGAGAAAAGGCAGAGGATCACGAAAGCGGCGACCAAGAAAGGGACGATGATCCCCGAGACCCAGCGCGTTGCTGGCAAGGTGCGATCGTCGCGCATGCGGGTTCCCCGCGCATTTTCCACGTTCCCCACGCTTTCCATAGCAACCCTCCTTCTATAAAAGGGCCAGAGCCGTCTCTTTTCTGGACAACAGTAGCGGTCATCTCGACATTCTTTGACTTTGTCAAAGCGCGTCAAGGCTATATTTGGTGTCAATTATACAACCCACGTATTATGCCCGCCACCTCCGACATCATGAACTCACTACACCCTCATTGTCTATTACTCTCATTCCCCTGATTTTGACTCCATTAAACAAGTCAATCTCTATGGAATTGAGTATTGGACTGCTCGTGATCTCGCCCTTTGCTGGGCTATAACAAGTGGCAAAACTTTAATGTTGCTATCCAACGAGCTATTAATGCATGTGAGCAAGTTGGACAAGTCGCTTCGCTTGACTTCCTGCCATTAGTAGTTGTGACAGTGTAAAGGGTGAGGACGTCAACATCTCACGCCTCTAGTAGTCACTGACCCCCATATGATATACTTGGAGACTATACTATACTTTTAGGGCAATCATACATACGTACGAGCGCAGCTATCGCTCTTCTTTCCCTCTCTTGTTGTTTTTGGGACCTGTAAAGCGGTTATTGGAAGCAAAGAGCCTCCTGTGTGAAAGGAGGGTGAATCATGCTGAATCTCTTGCCCATCCACTCTGCTCTGGTCTTCCACTTGCGTGATGCCATCATCGCAGGTTCGACAGGCCGTATGGTGATGCTGCTCTTCATCTATGCTGGTTCGCTCGTCAGATTGCCAAGAATTGATGTGGTCAGCATCCTCGGCTCGTTGGCAGCTCCCAACAAACAGGATGCGGTGACGCTGGGCGGGGCACTCCATTTTTGTATGGGTGTTTTCTTTGCCTTGCTCTATGCGACCCTCTGGAGTATGGGCATTGGAAGTGCCACCTGGGAGTGGGGACTGATCTTCGGGGCCGTCCATGGCGGGGTAGTGATTCTACAACTCTTCCTCATGATGCGTCGCTTTCCGTCGTTGTCTCAACAGTTCAACCGTTTCCCGGTGCGTCTTTCTATCCTCATCACCCACATAGTCTTTGGCGTCGTCGTTGCGGTCATCTATGCCAGTTAATGCGCTCCTTAGCTGCTGGGATAGCTTGCGTAGCACTTGCACACAGGCGACCTTTCATTGAGACAGCAAACCGTCTCAGCCTAAGGTAAACTTGCTTGGCTTATCTCGTATGATAAACGATTGACTCTCTGTTCGCTCTGCGGTATACTTGACATATCGCATACAAAAGTCGTTGCGAGGGACGAGTACGCGCTCCTATAAGCCAACAGCGAGTCGAAGACGGTGCAAGTTCGACATCTTATAGCGACGTGGAAGGCCCCCCTCTGGCCCAGGTGGAAAGCATCCCACCGGACCGCGATGCAGGAAAAACGCTTTTTCGATTTTATCGCGAAAGCTAGTAATCCTGGCCGGTAGCCCTCCGTTATCACGGGGCAAGGCATCGAGTACATGCCAGCACCCGCACAAAGCGTGCCTGTAATAACTCTATTACCGTCATGCTTACGTGTGCAACATCGTATCTCCGTGCCTCATAAGTGGGACGTTCATCATACCATTGTTATTGACACATAGATGAACTTCCAATGCAGGTGGTACCACGGGCAAAAGAACATATTCAGCCCGCCCTGAGCGTAAAGCTTAGGGCGGGCTTTTTGTTTGCCTGCACATAGCAGCAACAAAAGCTGTAGGGGCCAGATTTATCGCGCCCTCCGCTCAAATCCTTATTCATCCTGCCAACGCGCTGTCGCGCTAGGTTCGCAAAGGGAGGATGCTAGTTAGTAATCTTTGAGCGAAAGCCGCGGAATCTGTGGGTATAACTCGCGTGGGGGGGCGATAAATCTGGCCCCTACGGATGAGTAACCGCTAATATCGGCAACGACAGAGAAGATGCTTTGACAAAATATGTGGGAGGAAACCATCATGGAAAACAGAATCACATCGTCGCTTAGCTCGCCGGAAATTGTCGAGCGTTACCTGTCGTTCTTCCGCGAACGCAACCATACGTTGCTGCCGGAAAGTCCACTGGCAATTCCTGGCAACTCCACCTCGTTTATCATCGCCGGTATGCAGCCATTGCTGCCCTACCTGCGTGGGCAACGCGTGCCGCCAGTGCCGCGCTTGACCGCCATGCAACGCTGCCTGCGTACCGACGATGCTGATATGGTGGGCACAAACGGACGAAAAGCGACCAGCTTCTTTATGCTCGGTAACTGGTCCATTGGAGACTACGGCAAACAAGAAGCGATAGACATGGCCCTAGAACTGCTGACCACGTTCCAACTCGACCTGTCCAAGCTATGGGTGACAGTCTTTGCAGGCGACCCCGTGCTGGGTATCTCGCCCGACGAGGAAGCGATAGCACAGTGGCTGTCGCATGGTATTCCGCAAGAGCGCATCGTACCGCTAGGCACCGAGGATAACCTGTGGACAATGGGAGGGCCGGGACCCTGTGGTCCTTGTACCGAACTCTACATTGATCGTGGTGTAGGACTGAGTTGTGGCCTGTCAACGTGTCAACCGGGATGCTCCTGTGAACGCTTTCTGGAGATATGGAACCTCGTGTTCATGGAGTACGAGTTGTTCGCGGACGGACATGTAGAGCCACTTCCCATCCGTAACATCGATACTGGCATGGGCCTGGAACGTATCGCATCAGTGGTGCAGGATACCGAAAGCATCTTCACCATTGACCTGTTTCAGGAGGCAATGGATAGTCTCACAAAACTCGCGCCCCACGGAGTCACCGCCAATCAAACGGTAGAGACGCGGGCGCGTCGTATGATCGT
Source organism: Ktedonobacterales bacterium (assembly GCA_038199755.1). Lineage (GTDB taxonomy): Bacteria > Chloroflexota > Ktedonobacteria > Ktedonobacterales > Ktedonobacteraceae > JBBPYR01. The sequence continues at coordinate 51,370 of JBBPYR010000020.1, forward strand.
AGATCACACACGGGCGGCCATGCTCGCGATCCTGGCGGGGGTTCTGCCGGGTCGCGATGGGCGCAACTCTGTGGTGCGTCGTCTCGTCCGCCGTGCGGCTCGTCAAGGGCGTATGCTTGGTATCGGCCAATCATTCCTCAGCGAATTAGTGATGCCCATTGCTCAGGCGCATGGAGCACTTTTAACAGCACAAGAACATCTTCAAATTCCTATAGTCATTAACGCTATAGTAGATGAGGATCTGCGCTTTGAACGTGTTCTCACCATAGGTCTCAAATACCTTGCACAGCTAGAGCCTGAGCAGCAAGGCACCATTTCAGGTGCGCAGCTCTTTGCATTGCAGGCGGAAAAGGGATTCCCCGCAGATCTCGCGGCGGAGGTGCTGTCTGATCGTGGCTTGAATATCGATTGGGCGAGCTACCAGCAGGCCAGAGAAGCGCATCAGCGTATCAGCCGTGTCAGTGCAGACAAACATTTTCATGCGGAGTGAACAATGATTGGGCTATAATCTAGTGCAAGAGGAGCATCTCCTTGCAAGGTTGAAGAAAGTAGGCAAGAATCATGACATTTCAACTACCAGACCCGTCAACCCCTTTTGGCGAAAGGGTTGCGCGTCGTTTACAGGGTGAGCGTGTAATGTGGCTCACGAGCATTAGCGAAAAAGGTACACCACAACCAGCACCGATCTGGTTCCTCTGGGATGCAGAGAGCGCGACGTTTCTCATCTATAGCCGCGCCGATGCGAAACGCCTGGAACATCTGCAAAAGAATCCGCGTGTCTCTCTCAACTTCGACGGCAATGGCTTTGGTGGCGATATCATCGTCTTTACCGGGCAGGCACAATTTAGTACGAATGACCCACCAGCCGATCAACTTCCTGCCTACGTGGAAAAATATCGTGATTTCATTGCACAGCGTTATGAGACACCAGCGCGTTTCGCCGCCATCTATCCAGTCGCCCTACGCATTCACCCCACAACCGTTCGCGGCCACTAAAAACAAACTGGTAAAGTATCAAGGTACGCATAGATGGCACAAAACGAGCAACGTTTTGTGCCATCTATGCGTACCTTGATAGTCTATTGGACACCCACAAAACATCAACACCACCCACAAACATCCCCACTACGACTGAAACAAGTGAAACAAGTGAAACAATCGTAACAAGTGAAACAATCATCCCAAACATAGTTCACGCTGTGCTTGCTACGATTTGGCGTTTACTGTCCCTACCGCACTACCCTTGCTACCGCGCACGAGTAGCACAAACACGAGCAGTGCAGCGATATCAAGCACTGCTATCACGATGCCCATCGGTAACGCCGTGCTGCTTCCCCATGCGCCGACCAGGGGTGCAGCCATCGCCCCAATAGCGAATTGCAGCACCCCTATCAGTGCGGATGCGCTCCCTGCTATTGATGTAACATCCAGTAGAAGGGGCCCTTGTCTTCTTTGTGAGTATCGGCAGTCATGGCTTCATCGCTCGTTCGTTCCACACCGATGCATGTCAAAGAAGCATTGTCGTATACATCAGTGTACCTGATCAATGTTGATGTGTCCAATACAAATTCTTGACTTGGTTATCGTAACAGCACATACATGCTGTAGGGACCAACTTGAGCGCGTCCCATACCTGTTGAGGGGCGTTTCGCCAACAGGTACGGACGCGCTCAAGCTGGTCCCTACAGCGGTTTGCTTCGTTTCGTGCATCGCGATTATGACGCCCGTGTACCCTCTTAGCCCTTCATGATAGACATGTTTGCTACCGCGCTGAGTGTCTTGTCGAGCAGGTCAGCCGCCTCGTCGAGGTCGGCCTGGCTGACGATGAGGGGCGGCAG
>JBBPYR010000021.1:0-9464 GCA_038199755.1 Ktedonobacterales bacterium
ATATATCTGGGGCGAACACTTTAGCAAACACAACCCACCGGGGGCGATAGCAATGATTTTCGCCGGTTTTTTTTTTTCTTCGCTACTGTTTACCTGATTGCACACCAACTGAGGCATCTACCTCAATCTCATTCTCCACCACCGCTGGTGCGCGAATATCAATTTGCAGTTTGCCCTCTACGGCGGTCACATACACCTCACCGTTTTTCGGAATATCGGCAAGTAAGATACGCATACTCAGTGGCACGGTCAGCAGACGTTCAATCACGCGACGTAATGGTCGTGCGCCCTGCGTCTGGCTAAAGCCCTCTTTACATAACAGTTCAATCGCGCTCTCATCAGCATCCAGAGTCAGACCCTGTTCCAGCAAACGAGCCGCCAGTTCGTTCATCTGCAAACGGGTAATGGCATGCGTTTGTACTTGGTCGAGCGAATGGAACATCACCACTTCATCAATACGGTTGAGAAATTCTGGCCGGAAGGTTTGGCGCAGCCGCTCCATCAAGCGTTCACGCTGCATTTCTTCGGCGGTTCCCTTCATGGTGGCACGGAAGCCACTGGGCATAGACCGTCCAAGCATCTCTGTACCAACATTCGAGGTCATAATCCAGATCGCATGCTGGGCATCAACCGTGTGGCCCTGCCCGTCGGTCAAGCGACCGGCATCAAAAACCTGCAGAAAGAGGTCGAACACCTCTGGATGTGCCTTCTCCAATTCATCGAGCAAGACCACGCAATGAGGGCGACGGCGCAGCTTGCCTGTCAGTTGGCCCTCCTGGTCATAACCGACATAGCCCGGAGGCGCACCGATCATCCTTGAAACTGCGTGCTTCTCCATATACTCCGACATATCCACGCGAATCAGGTGATCTTCCGAGCCAAAGACCTCCGCCGCCAGTGCGCGTGCTAACTCCGTCTTACCAACGCCAGTTGGCCCCAGGAAGATGAAGACACCCGATGGACGGTTGCGCGGCTTGAGGCCAGCACGCGCCACTTGAATCGCCTGTGTCACGCGATTAATCGCCTCGTCTTGCCCAATCACACGGGCACGTAGGCGAGCATCCAAGCTCAAGAGGCGATCTCGTTCTTCGCGCCCAGGAGCACGCACCGGAATACCTGTCCGATTCGAGATGACATCCGCAATCATTGCCGCGGTGATAACTGGCGACTCCTCCACATTGTCATAGGCATCATGCCCCTCTTGCTCGTCCAGTTCATCTTGTGACTCACGCTCGATAAAAAACACACGCGCCTGCGAACAAGCTTCGTCGAGCACGCTACAGGCTTTGTCAGGAAGACGCAGGTTGGGCAGGTATTGCACGGAGAGATTCACCGCTGCTTGCAATGCCTCGTCCGTAATCGTGGCATGATGATGCTGCTCATACAAATCGCGCATGCCCGTTAAAATTGTCAGTGCCTCCTCGGATGTCGGCTCCTCAATCATAATTGGGCGCAGCCGCCGCTCCATCGCCGCATCTTTTTCGATCAAGCGATACTCCTGCGGCGTCGTGGCACCAATGCAGCGCAGGCGACCACCAGCGAGAGCAGGCTTGAGAATGCCAGCGGCATCGATGCTGCCATCAGCTGCTCTTCCCGTCCCAATCAGCAGATGCATCTCGTCAATAAAGAGGATGATGTTCCCGCTCGTCTCAGCCTCTTCCAGCACCTTCAACAAGCGTTCCTCGAACTCACCGCGATATTTCGTGCCCGCGACAAGTGAGCTGGCCGAGAGTTCAATCAAACGCTTCCCACGCAGTTCTGGTGGCACCCGCCCATCAACAATGCGCTGTGCCAATCCACCCACAATCGTGGTTTTGCCCACACCAGAGTCGCCAATCAGAATAGGGTTGTTGCGATCCTTGAGCATTAGCGTCTGCATCAGTTGGCGTATCTCGCGGTCACGCCCGATGAGAGGCGTCATTTGTTTGGTGCTCGCCAATTTGGTCAGATCGCGGCCCAGCCGTTCCAGCACGGAAGCACCACTTTTGGCATCAGGATTGATGGCATCAGGCAATTCAGCGGGCACGGCGTCTGGGCTGGCACCAGCTGAAGGAACGAGTTCTAGCAACGCACGCGCATTGCTGGCCATAATCAGGTCGATCAACTGTGCGGGATTGATACCCAGTTTGGTCAGGAGTTCATAGGTTACGCCATTATCTTCGCTCAGCACCGCCTGCGCGATGGCACGCTCATCCACAGCACTCGAACCAGCACTGACGGCGTTGCGCTCCGCTGTTTGCAGAATTTCTTTGCAGCGGCGTGTGGGCAGAATGGGGGTATCACTGGTCGCCTTACCAGAGCCAAGGGCAAGCCGAATCACATCACGCACCTGCTTCGAGGAGAAACCCAAACTTCTCAAGGCGTCTTGTGTGCAGCCCCCATCCAATTTCGTGAGGGCAATAAACAGGTGAGGTGTGCCAAGGTAGTCCTTATGCATACGGCGTGCCTCGCCCAGAGACAGTTCCAGCACACTGCGTAAGAAGCGGCGATCAGGCGAACCGGGTGAGTGCAGCATAGGTGACATCACCTGATTATCATCAAACATATCGAAGCGCGGCTCAGCGGCACGTTCCTTATTCGCGGGAGAGCTGACAACCAGCCGTTGTGACGGATCGCCGTAGAGCGTCAGGCTGCTCCATGAAGGATCGTCGGGACGATGCTGGGCTAACGCTGACCGGGTGCGGCGCAATGCCTCACCAAGCGAGACTCCATCCGCCACATCCTGATAGAACAGCGTGGCCGCTTCGCGCAGGCGCAGCGTATGCATGGGCCAGCGGGGAGCAATTACGGCACCAGCACCAGCATTCAAGAGCTGATGGGCCATACGCTCTGTCGTCTCATCACGCTCTTGCTGGCTTTGCCCCAGCCCCGCCATACTCGCGCCTCGCCCTTGCTGGCGTTCATCCTCTTGAAAACTCAGAAATACCAATGGGCGTTTGGAGAGGGCTTGAAAGAGGGGTTCAACCGCATTGCCATCCAGCCGCGAATTGCCCGCCAGAGCCAACATCGGCTCACCACTCGCGTTATGCAGCGGCAAGGGGCCAGCATAATGCAGCACATGCGGCGCGTCCGCGCTGATACGCATACGCATTTCTAGCTGGTTTGCTTGCTGCCGATACAGGATGAAGCGTGTGACCACTTCGGGCAATGACGTACACAGCGAGGCTACCTCTTCTTCTGCCATTGTGCGCTCACCCGTGGGATTGACGAGAAACAGCACGGTGAGCCCTTGCGCTTCACGCCGCGTCGGTTTCCGCAAGGGGCGGTCTGCGCCGGGAGCTCGATGCAAGTTGTCACGGCCCGTCTGACTCAAGCGACTTATGCTGACGGTTTGCCCTAAATAACGGCTGGGCTTGGCGTTCGCATCATACATCACTTCCCATGGCACATCTGGCGTGTTTGTCACCAACACCAGAGGCGTCTCCAGCCGCCGCAAGGCTTCTTGTAGCGGGACGGGCAACACGTTTTCGTACAGCAAGCGCCCCAACGTGAGAAGCGTATCACTGACCGCGTTTATCTTCATTGTCTGACGACGTGTATCATTTCCCGCCAAGGTCTGCATCGATTGCGTTACCGACTGCACCATACGGCGCATGCGTTCACGCACCTCTGATGATAGCTCAACGCTATATTCCTGCCCTGCCGAAGATGCATCGGGAAGATCTAGCCGAAATCGGTAGGTATGATCGGTGCGTATAATGCTCAAAATCGCTGTCTGTTCCATTGGTAGTTCTCTTCCACGCTCTGCCCGTTACTTACAACATGTCTCTTTAGACTACTACTTAACACGGATATTCTTTCTTTGCAAAAGCAGTATACGTGTCAGAATGGATTTCTGTCAATAGTTGTGATTGCTGAGAGCGGCTTGTTCTATAAGAAGAGACGTATTTTTTGGCTCATTTGGTTCATCTGATTTATATCTTTGGTGCCGGATAACAGCTAGACGTGCGTTGTCGCAGCAGGGCTGGCTTGGCTGAAATTAAGAGGTCCTCACCATCCAACACTGTCGTAATATGGGAACCTGCAATATTTAGCTCATTACATGCACCTGGAGTAGGAAGAATGGTGAGATCAAGCTCAGGAAATGTGCTGGATTGACGTTGTATCAGCAAGCTATAAGGCAATTGACCCAGGGGCGGCACATACCACGAAAGCGTGACGGTCATCGTACAATTCTTGGGGATAACGACCCACCCGCCAAACATGGCTCGTTCCGGCTCATCGCTGGTCGTGTTGGTTGGAGGTCCTATCTTATCCAGCGGATGATAGCGGCCCGTATAGGGGTCGTTGAGCATGCCCGTTGCCGCACCGGCCTCATAGCCGCCGGGTTCACAGAGCAACGCCCCATTCTGATAAATATCATTCTGTGGACAGGACCCGTACGGACCACCACACAGCGGCACACCACTATCAAAGCCATCGCCCCAGAGCAAGGTGCTGCTTTTGGGCACATAGATGCGCATATAGTCACGATAGGTGTCCAGGCCATACACGGGACCAATCTGGTTATACACGAGGCGGATTTGCATGACATGTGTTGCCCCACCCTTTGCATCCAGGGTCACTACATCGTGAAAAACCGTGTGGACATATTGAGAAGCCTTGCTTGCACTAACATTGGCTTGCACCACATACAGGCTGTCATGCGCATTCGAGCGATCCATCTGTGCGGCTGCATGATACTTGACCAGCAGAGCCTCAATCTGGGGATTGTTCACATACACCTGCAAATCCTTTGTATGCAACGCAGACAGCATGGTATCGCCAATCGCAATCAACTCAGTAGGCGATGCATGGCGCACATGATCCACCAGCAAACGTGCAAGGTCCGCCGTAAACAGCTTACGGGCCATCACCGGGTCCTCAACATGCTCGATAATCTCTTCCTTACGAATGGCAACATTATCAAGCTGATAATAATGCAAGCGTTCTTCCAGGTTTTGCCCCGTGATCAGCTCATGATAGGCAGGAATAGCAATTGGCCCCGTCACCTGCAAGACACGGGCGATCAGAAAGGGCGAGAAGAGCAGCACACCATCAACTTGATGATGAAACTCGTATTTGTAGGCGTCTATCGCGATACGAGCCGAGGTGGGAAAATCGGCGGAGAGATTGGAGTCACGCAATCCCCAGTTTGGCACAGGCCACCACGAGCGGTACACCGTCGGGGCAAGTTGTCCATTAGTGAGGCTCTTGGGATTATTTTCTTCTAACGGGCCAATATTACGCAGGGTAAACGGGGCCACCCGGCCCGCATTGATCTGCAACTCGCCGAATTGTCCGGTAAAACCACCTGTTGGACGCAATTCGGCGCGGTCCATCGTCTGCACAAGCAAGGTACGCGGCTGATTGACGCCTAAAATCCAAGCCGTGGCATCGAGCAAGCCTAGTGCTTGCACCAGATCATTCTGCACTTGGGGCAAGGCCTGTATCACCTGCATAGCCTGGCTTTTCTGCTCTGCACTTATCGGCAAGACATCGAATGAAAGCCCACGTGCCTGCAATTGCATATCATTGAGGCGTGGCAAGATATATGCAATGGTAGTACGTACCAGAGTCATCGTTGCGGGCGTCACCAGTGGTCCTTTTGCATTTGGTAAGAGGGCCCCTTGCATTGAGGGCGATAAGGTTGTCACCAGTTGCATCGACTGCTGCCCAATGTCACTCACATCGATACCGATCTGGCTTAACGCATGCGCCGCCATAATCTGCCGTGGCAGTAAGCCCGTGCTCAGAGAAAGCAGCGGGTCCTGCTCCAAGCCGTTTTTTAACTGCTGAAAATCGGCGCGAGCGGCACGAAAATCATCCTGAACTATATGGAGCGTATTTACATCCAGCAAGCCTGTTGGGTGCGCTTTGAGGCCAGTAAACAAAGCTTTTACATGCAGCAGATGTTGCACACCATCATGGGCATAATTGTACATAATGTAGGCATTGATGCCTTCCGCCAGAATAGCAAAGATTGGCATCAATAAACAAAAGAGAAGAAGCACATTGACGATTTTTAAACGCGTTGTTTGTCTCTGCCGCGCTGTCTTCTGCGGCTTTAACGGCGGCTCAGGGGCTGGCATTGGGGGCTTTAACGGCGGCTCAGGAGTTGACAATGCCTCGCTTTCGGGGAGAGCAACGGTTACACGAGGCGGCTTCGTCGTTTCCACGGTAGAAATGTCGATAGCCATGACCGCCGCCTGCACATGTGTCTCGGCGTCGGACACATCTATCTGCTCCTCAGCCGCTACATCCTGGGTAAGTGGGACAGTGGGATGCTTCACCGTTTTCGCGGCGGACACATCTATCTGCTCCTCAGCGACTACATCTTGCGCAAGTGGGATAGTGCGATGCTTCACCGTTTTCGCGTCGGACACATCTACATCGACCACTGGCTTCTCAGTGGTCGAGGCCAACATCACTTGTGTATCAATAGCAGCAATCGCTTCTTTGCGTCCCTCTCCACCCTCTTCCTCTTCTCGACTTTCTTTATCACGGCGATCACCTTGCAAGGGGGGCGAGGGAATTGCGGCAAAGGGGCGCGACTCGAAGAGCAAGAATGCCGTCTTGAACACACGCTTACGCCTAGTCGTAGCGACCTTATCAGGGAGAGGCGGCGAATCAGACATTTATATTCCTCAAAAAAAAATAAAGAGTGAAGGTAGAGCGTCCACTGATTAATAACGAACGCCACGACGTTTTGTCTCATATTCCTTAGGAACAGCCCAAGTGTGTTATCACGCTGCCGCAGCGCGCCCCGTAACCTGTTGAGAAGCGCACCTCAACAGCATCATGAATGTTGCATGCGGTACGTCCCAGGCAGCAGGGTGTCATAAATGTCACCCCTACGAGGGCTAGTCCCCTACATTTTAGATGAGTGCGATCAAACCGGGGGTTGCGGTGTACTACACGCCTTTGCGCTGCCCACGCTGGTAGGTTTCAGCGTAAACGTGGTGTCTTGCTCCAGCACACCAGCGAAATGCATGCCAGCGGTGCTCAATTGCGTACAAGTAGAGGTGTCAGGCAACATAGGCAGCACTGTCAGGTCTACCGAGGGGAACGTACCCGCTTGCCGTTGGATCAGCAATTGATAGGAGTGCTGGCTGGTCTGGTTGATTGGCGGCACATACCAGGAAACGGTGGCGGTCATGGTGCAGTTTTTAGGAACGACGATATAGCCAGCAAACATAGCCCGTTGCGGCTCATCGCTGCTCACGTTCGTCGGCCCCCCAATGCTATCCAAGGGATGCCACGCACCTGTGTAGGGGTCGCCGAGCATGGGTGCCGACGCACCTGCCAGATAACCACTCTGTGGGCAAACCAGTTCTTGCCCTGGATACACACCATTCGCATCACAGGCCACCAGCGGACCACCACAGAGCGGTTGGCCCGTATCAAAACCCGTTCCCCACAACAAATGCGCGGATGGCGGCACATAGATACGCACATAGTCACGATAGGTGTCCAGACCATAGACTGGACCAACTTGTGTATAGGCGAGGCGCAACTGCATCACGTGTGTTGCGCCCCCCTGCGCATTTAACGTCACAGTATCATGCATGCTAGTGCGTACATACTGCGAAGCCTTGTTCGCACTGACATTCGCCTGCACAACATACAGGCCATCATGCGTGGTGGCACGATCAAGCTGGCCCGCGAAGCCATACTGTGTGAGCGCATCCTCTAATTGCTGGTTGCTGAAATACATCTGCAAATCTCGCGTCTGTAAATCATGGGGCAGCTCACGCACAATCGCCAGCAACTCGCTAGGCGTGGCGTGGCGCACACGATCTAACAGGGTACGCGCAACCAGAGCCGTAAACCGTTTGCGGTCTGACGTTGATTTGTCACCGGCCTGCACCTGCAACTGTTTAGCAATACCGGCATTGTCTAACTGATAATAGTGCAAGCGATTTTCCAGGTTTTGCGCTGTGATCGTGTCATGATACTCCGGCAGTTGGATGGGACCCAGAATCTGTAACATATGCTCGATTAAAAAAGGCGTGAACACAATCACCCCATCCACCTTACGATTGACTTCCTGCTTGTATTGCTGAATAGCGATTTGCGCTGAGGTGGGAAAGTCGGCGGAAAGGTTAGAGTCACGCAGCCCCCAGTTCGCAAAGGGCCACCATGAACGATAGGCATTAGGAGCCAGCTGATCGGTTGTTGGGCTATTACTGGCGTATTCTATCAGTGAAATGTCGCGCAAGGAAAAAGGCGCGACCCGCCCACCGTTTATCTGTAACTCACCGTACTGCCCCGTAAATCCGCCCGTTGGCCGCAATTCAGCACGATCCATCGTCTGCACCAGAAACGTACGTGGAGCATTGACACCGAGCAGCCAGCCCATGGGCGTAAGCAGCGCACGTACCTGCGTAAGCCCTGCTTCCACCTGTGGCAGGAGCTGCAATGCCTGGCTCACCTGCGTCTGTTGGTGCTCACTGATGAGACTGCTGGGAAGAGACTGCAATGACAAATCGCGGCTTTGCAGTTGAATATCGTCCAGATACGGCAAAATAGCATCAAGCGTATTGCCAATAATGGTGAGGTCATTTTGCGTAATCAGCTGGGGTTGTAGGGATTGCGTGGACGTTGTGGACGTTGTGTTAGCAAGCAATGGGCCACGCAATGATGGTGCCAGCACAATCATTGCCGCCACCAACGAAAGCCCCGTATTGCTGACATCAACGCCAATTTGACTGGCCGCACGGGCCGTAATCACCTGCGAACGATACTGCGGCAGGTAGCGTGTCACCGTTTGAAGCAGTTGGCTGTGGTCGATGAGCGACTGCATTTCAATGAAGTCCGCGCGGGCCGCGTTCATTTGTTGCTTGGCCTGGGTAAGCTTGGCATTATCCAATGCGCTCGCGGGTTGCTCCTTCACGTTGGCAAAGATATCTTTCAGGGAAAGCAGATGATGCACACCATTGCTCGCGTGCGTTCGCAGTGCCGTATACGTGGTATAAGCGCGTATTCCTTCACCGGCCACGAGCACTAACGGTGCCGCAATTGCCAGCAGGAGCAACAGCAGCAAGAGCGTAGAAACCAACCTTCGTGGTGCTGGTTGCGCTTTTTGCAGCTGGGGCAGGACAAGATCAGGAACTACCATAGGGTCAAGGGGTATCGTCGTTTTTGCGCGTGCCTTCTTTGGCTCCTCAGAGGTAACAGCATCTAGCGGTGATGCCTCTACAAGAACAGACTCCCCAGGCTCCTTCCCTGTACCCATCGTTTCCTCTATATCCTCAGTTTGCTCTTGGAGAGGGAGAGGAACGATCTCTGGTCTAGTGTCTGCGGGTACAGAATCGTCTTCAGGTGAAGGGCTGGACATACATAACCTCTTATTTTGCCATACATAGCAGCGAGTAGACAGGATAGATAGACATATCTCTATTCCATTATATAACGTCAGGCTCAACACCAAGGTTTCAATTTGACCTCTTTACCCACCTCTCCAAAAGCGGCCACTACAAAAA
>JBBPYR010000022.1:0-23629 GCA_038199755.1 Ktedonobacterales bacterium
TAATTCTCTAGCCTATGGCTATGTGAAGATCAAGGCTCAGAGTAAGTTAACAATCTTTACCTGTATATACAGATAGCAGGTAGATGATGTTTTTGTCAGAGAAGCCCTTTCACACGAAACAAAGCTGCACAGAAAATAGAGGGGATTTATTTTCTGTGCAGCTTTGTTTCTCTTCAGCGCATATGGTTCCTTCTCATCACCTTTTCCTTTCCGCCTGAATATGTAACTATTTGTCATCGATGCTACAACAAGTTTGTAGCAATTGCTTCTGCTGCTTTGAAAGTGCGAACTTTTGGGATTGGTTCTCTTCGTTCGTCGTTGTATTCCTTCACTTATTATTTGCTCTTGGGGAAGAGAACACTACCTGTATATACAGATGGTTCTTTGAGATAAGAAAAAGAAGTTTGCTCCCTACTTGTATCGAAGCAATGAGTAGAAAACCTCTTGTAATCTCTGTTGAAACTCGTCATAATGAAAATAGTATCTGTATATACAGATGACACAAGAAAAATAGTTTGGAGTATGCGCATGGCAGGAGAAGCAATCACTTGTACCCTCGCAAATTTGAAGGGTGGCGTTTCCAAGAGTACGACATGCGTCAACCTTGCGATCATGGCAGCCCTTCTTGGCAAGCGTGTTCTCCTAGTTGACGCTGACCTTCAAGGCAATGCAACATCAGCTCTGGGGTATGAAGCAGGTCTATTGGAGCGCACCACGTATACAGTGATGACTGGGCGGTCCTCTTTTGCCGAGACGGTCTTGCCCACGTATTTTGACAAGGTTTCGCATGCATTTCTTGATCCTGCTCGCCAGGAGCAGCAACCGCAGCGCAGGATCAAAGAGGAGAACCTTATGCGTGGGCCGGATGTGTTACCATGCAATATTGGTGCCGCACGGGCCGAGAATGAGTTGATCCATCATCCCAATTGGGGTGGAATGTTGAAGCACACCTTACGGTCAGTGCGTGATCGCTATGACTATATTTTCATCGACACCAATCCAGGATTGGGCAAGATGACGGTGAATGCCTTTATCTGTTCCGATTATGTCATTATTCCTACTGTGCCTGAGCGCTGGCCCACTGATGGGATTCTTATTTTGTGTTCCTCCATTGAGGAAGCACGCATGTTCAATCCCGATCTGCGCGTTGCCGGATTACTCTTTACACGGGTACGTTATGCCGAACACACGCGTCTGATGACCTATATCAAAGACGTGCTGCTCCCTCGTATCACCCAACAGTATCCAGATATTCCTTTTACGAGCTTTCAAATGTTTATCAATGAAAGCGCTGCTTTTGCCGCTGCGACTAATAAGCGAAGTAGCATTATCCTCGCAAATCCCACCGATGCAGTTGCCCTGGCCTCCTGGGGTTTTTTTGCAGAATTGTTGCAGCGCATCCAGAGCCCAGACTTTCCCCTCGTTAGAGAACAGTACCAGCGACTTCTGGCTGCACACAAGCAAGCGAAAGAGAAGGTTAGCGGAGAGCATGATGGGGATCCTACAACACAAGGAGCGAAGAGCAATGGCTAAACAGAAATTCGATGATCTCTTTGGTTCAGTACAAAACACGCAGGCGTCAGGAGCTTTTCCCGTCCAAACGATCATTCAGCAGATAGTGAAGAAGGCAAAGAGCCGCTATGGTGTAGTCCCTCTGGATAGATTGCGTCCCAATCCGCACCAACCGCGCCAAGTGTTTGATGAGCAGGGCTTACAAGAACTGGGTGACTCGATAGTAGCAAAGGGGCTTCTGCAACCATTAGTAATACGAGAATCTCCTATCGAGGAAGGCATGTTCGACATTGCCGCGGGAGAACGTCGTTGGCGTGCTATGCAACTGAAAGGCATCAAAGAAGCTGAGGCTCTGATCCTTGATGCAGTGTGTACGAATGAAGAGATGGAAGAGATTGCAGTCGTTGAGAATGTACAACGCAGTGATCTCACGCCCCTTGAACTCGCTCATGCCTATTTGAAACTGCACAAAGATCGAGAAGGACATGTGAGGAATACCATCGTGCAGGTAGCCCAGATCGTCAAAAAAGATCCCAATTATGTTGACGATCACCTAGCAATCCTGCGCGCACCTGAGCAGGTTCGCCAGCTTATCATTGATGATCCTCACGTTCCACTACGGACCATCCGCGATTTGAGTAATGTTCCTGATGAAGCAGATCGTGATTACTTGGTGGGAGAAGTACGCGCTCGTCGCTTGACGGCAAATGATATTTCCAACATCTTAAGAGAACTCCGTCAAGAGCAAAAGAAAAAGGGATCGCAACAGGAAAGCGGAATTGAAGCACCACCATCATCCAAGCGACCATCATCCACTATACTTGCACTCAAAACTTTGGAACGGAAATTACATCGCGCTCACACCACGATAGACCGCGAATTCAGGTGGATCAGTGAGGAAGTTGCCTCCATGTCACCGTCAGAAAAAGAGCGAGTTCGCCAGTATGCAGAACAATTACTGACGAGGGCAAATGAATTGTTGCATTTAACAGAAAGCGATACCCAGGAATAGCACCTGTATATACAGATGGTTATGTCGATGAGGTGCTTTTTTGATAACTAGCTGACGTACATCACGCTATGTCTTTGCCACTCCACAATAAGATGGTTTATACCTGCTCGTTTGTAGGAAGTGTATGAGGGCACTGTTCGCATTTGGTAAAACTTTTATACATATGAAAACGCTGGTAGAATTCTTGCTGGCCTACAAGAGAAAGTGCTTCTACATAGAGGTGAGTATTGTATCGCCATCGGCCTCGCTCTACCTTGATCTTCTGCGCTTTACTCGCGAACTCTGTTGCCTTGAGCGAAATTTGATGCTCCTGTGCGAAGATGCGCAGCGGGACATAGTCCCGTGGCAACTTCTGTTCCTTTCCCTTGGTTGTCTTCTTCCTTTTACTGGACGTGGGTGTTGTACGTATCGTAGTTGCTGGCCGTACCGGCTGTGACGATGCTGGTGGTGTAGCTGTCGCCTGTTGCTCTATTGCTTTTTCGCTTGTCGAAGCAATTGTCTGGGCTTGCAGCAAGTCCAGTACGCGCTGAATTGCCTGCTCTACCTGGTCAATTCGGTGCTCAAGTGTTTGATGGAACGTCGTGATCTGCGCGGTGAGAACCTCAATTGATGATGGTGTCACAGATGTTTCCTCCTCTTCTGGGAGTGTGCGGCCATGCAACTTCGCGAGCTGTTCCAATTGTGCTCTCGTAAGATATTTCTTGCGCTCGTCCATCAAATCGATCTGTGGCTCGATTCCTGCTTTGGTCAGCCACGCTTTCAGTGATTTCTCATTCGTTAGGAGGAGTTCACGGCATTCCCGTATGCTATAGCGGTTGGTCATCATCATCTCCTTTTTAGTATCTTTGAAGATAGAGGTCACTCCCCGATAGCTTTTGGATATCGGGGAACCATCCGAGTATACCAGTATTTATGAGGATTACGATGGACTTCCCCAGAAGTTGTAGACGATCTTCGACGGTGGCTGGTTTACTGGTTGAAGCGGTCAGATACTGGGTCAACGTTGGCCTCTTGCATCTTCCGGTAATATCGCGGAAGCAGGATGATATCCTAGCATACCCCCCCTTTCTGGAAGTATTCCTCGAATCCATCGAATATCTGGTTCTACGAGAGAGCATCCGCGAATTCCTTACGTGTTCGAAGATGATAGACGCGCTACACAAGCCGTGGTATAGTTTTTCTGTAACTTGGTTGACTCCCCATAATGGAGTTGCAGAACGACCCCTGCTTTTGGGTCACAGGTGCTGGTGTTCCTCCTGGTTGCGTGTCTGTCGCTGACTTTGTCGCCGGGCGCAACAAAGAAGATCAGAGGCGTCGTTTCCTCGTAGGGTAAAGGCTGCATCACGCAGTGCTTCCCATATAACAACGGAGCTGCATCAGCTCGGTTTCCCGACCAACGATGGGCGTGGCTCGCCTTACAAGCGTGGTGTGGTTCCCCTCAACGAACTGGTTCGCATTGCACCTAGCAGTGCCTGCATACCTCAGCAGTTACTGAGATGCCGTTCCGACGTACGATGTCGTTTCTGTAGGTAGGCCCCACCGAGTGTGTACCTGCCAGTGGTGAGAGTCTCGCTGCGCAGGAATGGAAAGTGTCCTCTGTAGCGCAGCCGCCTCCCTTGTGATTGTCCTATAGCCGTGGAATACCTGATCTGCGGTTAGAAATCTACGCGCAAGCGTGGAGTTCTAAACAGTAGACATGGGCTACTAGGGATAAAAAGAATGAGGCATGTGTGGTCCCGTATGCGCCGCGCTGGTTCACTATCAGCACTGCATCACGCAAGGATTGAACCAAACGGCTGTCAAAAGAGTGCATCACCACCAACGCCAATACAGGAGAACAAACGCACTGGGTACACATCACAAAAGCGTTGTCAAGGAAATGCTGGACCGTCTTGATGGGCTGATGGCCCTGCAACAGAGCCGCGGCAAGGCCAAAGAAGCGGCGAGAGCCGATGGGCAAAAGACGTGGGCCTTCACCACTGGGAAAATCCATTCGTATAAATCGCGCCAGACATACCAGGAACACGCACTCACCTTCGTTGACTGGGCGCGGGATACCTATGGATTGAAGCAGTTAGCGCAGATCGACGAGCGAGCGGGGGAATTGACCGCCGAATTTCTACAGGCACGTGTCGATGAAGGTAAGAGTGCTTATACGCTGCAGGTCATTCGTGCCGCGCTACGTATGGTGTTTAGCGATCGCATGTTGATGAGTGAGGTCCCCCTGCCCAGACGGACCCGCTCCACCATTACGCGCTCGCGGGGACCCAAAGCCCATGATAAACATTTCAACCCGGACAACTGGCCGCAGCTGGTGCGCTTTTTGCAGGCGACAGGCCTGCGCCGCGACGAGCTGAAGCTACTGCACGCCTAGGATATCATCGAACACGATCCAGACCCACGCTCTCCCTCTTATGGACAGACGGTGGTGCAGGTGTGGAATGGCAAAGGTGGCAAGGAACGCAAAGTGCCGGTGCTGGTTGGGCACGAACAGGCGGTGCTTGTGGTGAAAGAAAGCCTTGCTGCTGATGCGCTGGTCTTCTCACGCATTCCCAAGCATCTGGATGTGCATAGTTATCGCCGCGAATATGCGCAAGCACTTTACCTCTCTCACGCACCAGGTCGCCGTCTCCCATCAACGGAAGGAGTGCTCAAGCGCAACGACTATGATCGCGACGCGGCTGAGCAGGTGACGCATGCCCTCGGCCATAATCGTATTGATGTGGTATTACGTCACTACATCCGCTGAAGGGGTGTCAGTTGACACACTTCCCACCCGATTCTCCCTCTCTGAACGGACATATGGTACTTCCAGCGAAGCTGTCACACCCTTGCTCATTTCTCTTGTAGTGAGATGTTCTCTCGTTGGTCGTGCTGCGCTTTCCATGTCTCGATCTCGCTGCGGAGAAATCGCAGATCTCCACCTCGGTAGATGGCGGTGAGTTTTCCTCGATGAAGCCGATCATAGAGCGTTTGCCGTTTGATACCAACCATGGTATATGCCTGGACTGCCGTAAGCAAATCGTCAGCGTGATAGAGATGCACGGTGGCTGCTTGAAAGAGCTTGCCCAAATCGGTTTTGTGGAAATCGGCGGGCAACGTGTAGCCGTCGCCGAGAGGGTCCCCATAGAGCATGAGAGCAATGCGCATCATCGCCCGTTGCACCTTTTCAGATGAGATGATCCCCCTAGTAGCACTATCAGCAACCGTGAGTAAAGCTTGGCCCAGAGGACTGCTGCGGAGTTCACTGGCTGATGATGTCCACTGCTGCCCATCGGATTGTCCAGCAGGAAGAAGATCACGCATCTGTTCCCATCTGCGGCCTTGTGCGGCGAGTAATGTGTAAATTATTTTACTTCGTGAGCGAAAATTTGACAATTCTGTGAGCGGCAAAACGGGCAAGAGAGCAAAGAAACAACAGATACACGGCGAGAGAAGATGCCTCATACCGCTCTATTGGCTCTTTCTCCTTCTTTTCTGTCCGCTCACGGAATTATCATGTTTTCGCTCACCAATCCCCAACATTTACAGTCATACGGCAAGACACCTTCAATCCGATAAATGCAACATTTTTTGCCCTTTCTGACTTCCTCAGTATGAAAGTACAAACATGGGTTAATGAGACCTCTGTGTAGCAATCACGCATTATAGTATTTCGCATAACGTCAGTTACTACAGACAAAGAAATTGAGGAGGGATTATGCAGAGAATGCTAGATAGATACAACAAGGGTAGGTCACTCTCACGCTATCATCTTATTGTTATCAGCATGCTTCTTATAGGAATAGCACTCGCGTCCCCAAAGAATGCATTGGGATACAGCGAGAGCAACTACCATGAGACAACACCTTCCTGTCCCACTGCGGGAGCCGTAACAAATCAGTCATTACTCGCTGTATTGCTTGACCGCTCAGGGAGTCTCACGTATCAACCAGGAGCGACTGACCCCGATGGGTACAGCACAAGTGCGACGAAGGCACTGGCGGATTTGTGGCCCGGCTCGATGGCGGTTATTCCTTTCAGTAATGAGGAGACTCCCATTATCATGGCGAACCTATCTGATCCTGCCCAGCGAGATAGGTTAAAACAACAGGTAGAGCGCTATCCTATCGGGGGGACTACGCCGCTTGCGCCAGCGATGCACAAGGCCCTTGACCTTTTGAACAACGCTCCTTCTGGCTCGCGCGTTATTATCGTCACAGATGGTAGCCCACAACCAGCGGCTATCAACAATGTTGATCAAGTAAATGACATTCGTAACAATCTACTTCATCAATTTTGTAGTGAAGGAATTCCGGTCAACCCCTTTGGTCTGGCTCTCGATCTGAGTTCCACAGATGGACAGTCCGCGAATCAACTGCTACAAGACATTGCTGCTAGCACAGGAGGGCAATACCAGAATGTCAAAAACTCAACTGATCTTGCACGAGTCGTTATTCAGTTATATGCCGATTGGCAACATCTTATCTTCAAGGCTCAGGACACTGGCAAAAGTGACTACATTATTCCTCTTGACACCTATGCGAAGAAAGTCACCGTTGTCACCTTCCGCGCAAGTAACTCGTCAGCGATTGTACTGAAAGCTCCGAGTGGGCAAGCTATACCTGCACAGGTGCTACAACGCTCAACCGACCGTCACTATGAAATTGATAATCTTGTGCTTTCCTCTGTCAACCAGGGCGGTTCGTATAGCATGACAATGGCAGGAGATGCAAGCAATAGCGTCTACACTCTTGTAGAGACACGTCTCCATGCGCAGCTACTCAAGCCAAAGGTACAAGATACAGCATATATTGGACGGGCACTCGATATTCAAGCTCAACTGCTTGCAGATAATACACCTGTTGTCCCAAAGCCGAACGAAGCGACGATGAACGCAAACGTGACGTTTCTCGCCAACGGGCAAACGGCATCGACCGAGACGGTTGAACTGACGCAGAACAGTAACAGTGCTCTCTTCGAGGGTCATGTGACCTTGTCCGGGCCGATAGGTCAGGTTCACGTTCAAATAGTCGCGGTCTACTTGCAAATTCCAGTGGAAGCTTCTGAGGCGCAGATCACCATTCCACTCGAAAAATCAGCTGTTGTGGTGAAGCCAAATCCACCACCAACACTACCAGCCTGTGGGACTGTTGCTTGCTATGTGAGTCGCTATCCAGCGCTTTTAGCATTACCATTTATCTTGTTGTTGCTCTTATTGCTCATCTGGCGCACGAGGGTAGGACCATCAGGTTCACTGACCCAGGGACACACAGAAGAATTGAGCAATGTGAAACGCCCATTTTTTAGCCGCTTATTCAAAAAATCGACATTAAGCTCACGCGAATTGACAGGAGCAGGATTTTCCTTCGGAGAGGCAGATTTCGATCTAAAGTTTAGTAGCGCAGGTGTGCGTGTCATTGCCAGAAAGGACGTACCTCCAGTTGTTGTCAGGAAATCAACACGCAAACAGACGGTGCTTATGGAAGAGCGAGCTGGCATTGATCTTGATGACAAAGATGCTATTCTCGCTGGAACAAGTATACCTGCGGTCTATCGAGAACCTAGAGACGATGAGGACATAAGGCATTCTTAAATAATAGCGCATGCTATGCATTTTAGTACTGATCACATCATGAAAGGGTATAAGGCGTAATGAGTAAAAAATTGCTCGTGATTACTGCTGGAACTGTCGCGGCTGGTGTTGGACAAACACTGATGAAACAAATGAAACTTCATCCCGATAGCGATTTTCGGGCTATGATTCGTTATATCGACACAGCATTCCTACCTGATCGTTATCCAACCCTTGTACAGGGTGAGTGGTTCCAACTGATCATTGACCCACGCTTTATGGATGCCATTTACAACAAACGAGATAATTACCCAGTCCTGCGCGATATGTTTTTTGACGGCCTCTTGCCGGGAACAGAATCTTCAGGCGGCGGCAGCATTCGCTACAATGGCGCGGGTGCTATCGAGGTGAAGCGCGAAGAATTGAGGAAGTGGCTTAGTGCCAGCATGACGGAGTTAGCACGCGCTGGAGATGGTGATACCAATATTTCCATTGCGCTAGTTATTAGCGCGGTTGGCGCGACGGGAAGCGGCTCTATCGAACATCTCATCAATGTCATTGTCGATGCGGCGCATTTTGCGAATATTCGCTCTACCGCCCAATCCACGATTCGCTGTGATGTCTATATCCTGCAACCCTCACAGGATGTAACGGACCTGGGATTGGCAAATACACTGGCACTCTACGCGGAACTTGCTGCCTCGCAACTCGCTAACACAAAAAATCGGGCCTATCAAGGGCGCAAAGTCATGATTGGCTGGGGGAGCAGCCGCGCCCTCAACTCTATTGATCAACTGCGCGAAGTTGCCGCGACCATCGTTCGCCTGAGTAGCAACCCCTCGTCATCGTTTGCCGCCGAGTTTCGGGAGCGAGAAGTAGATAACCACGTCCTGCGCGAACTGGACCCCATCACACAGCTTCCTACCCATCTTTCGCTCATGACCGCCGTCACGATTAGTCTTGGGCGTTTGGAAGAGCAGGTCATTACACGGGATGTAGAGCGATTGGTTGAAAGCCTTGTTTTTGAATCTACAGAGGGGGGCAGGAGTAGCAATGCCCTATTGGGACGCTTTGCCGACTCACTTGCAGGTGATGGCCCGGAAGAGCGTTATCAAACACTCCTCAACTATCTCTCCTCAACAGTGCATCTTGCCGATGCCAGAAAACGTCTCTATAGCGTTGCAAACGGAAAAAGCACACCAGAAGGAGAAAAGGCCGATAAGTTGGAACGCATTTGGCAAGAGTCAAAACAAGAAATCACCGGAGGGCGTCAACGTATTCAGGACTTCGCGCATTCCTTCGTTGCTGAGTCTTTGAAGATGTTGGAAGACGCTAAGGGAGAGCGTATATGTAAAGGTGGCGTCTCGCTCACAGAACTACGCGAGGAATTTCGCTCATTTGAAAACATCCTACATCGTGCCCTGGAAGTCGCACGCGAGCAGGTACAGGCAACTATCAGCGATGGCGCGGTGACACGTAGCCGACAGGAGTTAGAGGGCATATGGCCCTTCCGTCTCTTTAATCGGAAAGCGAAACTGCAACGCCTTGCAAAAGCAATTGGAAACAATCTCGAAGACTACCAGAGGCAGAGCTGCACTTCCTCGGCAATCATGGTATTGGAGCGACTGGAGCAACGTTGTGCCGACGTGGGCCAAAGCTTGGACATCGTGTTGAACAAACTACGTCGCCAACGTGACGATCAACGGCGTTTGACAGAGGCGAACAAGGATTTCAGTGTGGAGACAGGCAACCCATTCAACATTAGCGCGATGTCTACGAAACAAGAAATGCAAGCCTATGCCGCAAAGGTTAGTGTTTTCACGTCTGACACCCGTGGACCGGAGCAACTGGCAGAGTTTCGTCAATGGTTGCAGGGGCGGCCCGCGCTGGATGCCCTTTTCAAAGGCAATCTCAAACTTCTTATTCAGGTCGTCAACGATTATACGACAGAGAAAGTTCGTGAGGCCATGAAGGATGACACTGTGCTCGATGTCCTGGAGCGTGCCGGGGAAGATGCGCTTCGGAATCGCTTACGGGAAGCGGAGTCGAAAGCCATCGCGCTCGTTAACTATAGCAGGGATTTTGCCCCCGACCTGAGTGAGGCATGGCACGTAAGCGCACCGTGTCGGGAAAATCAGGGGCAACACGAACAAGTGAACGAGCTTATCGATGAAATATTCGCGGGCCGACACTGCAAACTCCTTGAGTCGAACGATCCCTCTGAGATAGCCCTCTTCTATTATGTCGATGGTATTCCTATGTCGTCGGTAGATGACTTGAAAGGACGTTGCTTGAACGCCTTCCTGAAACGTCGTCAACAGTGGCAGGCGCGAAAAAGCACACTCGATGGTAGCGCACCTGTTGGTAGCATTGGGACACTGAACCAGCGTGTCGGCGTCCCTATCTTCAGTGGACAAGACGCTGAAGACCGCGTGTGGAAGACAAATGTCATACAGAAACTCTACAGTGTGCGCGGTGACGAAGTACTTCCATACCAGTTCGAGAATGAATTTACATCACCCAATCATCAGAATGGGAACGACGCATCTCAACCATTACAGGACTTGAAAGAGATTGACACGTCGAACCTGACGACACCTCATCAGAATGGGAATGGTACACCTCAACGGCCGCAGACCCAAATTGGGAATGGCACATCTCAACCACAACCGTACAATGGGAATAGTACACCCGACGTGCAAGAGAATGGAAAAGATGGTTACTAAGTATCGCTTCAGACCCGAAGCTGAACAGTATCAGGCCCTCTCAGCCTTGTTTTTGTCAGAGTCAGCAGTGGTGATTGACGTTCGCCACTGTCCGACTACTGACAGACCTCTGCTGGCGTATCTGCACACAGAGTTGGCGGACCTGGAAGTAGAAATGCGCCATCACCATGTCGCAGGCTGGAGCAAGTTACTAGATTGCATTACCTTGCTTCGACTAGACGCTTTGTCCACGTCTACTCCCGTGAGCATGACTACGAATTTCTTCACGACACATGCCACCGTAGCAAGCCAACCTGATCAGCGGCAACAGGTGCCGTTGAGTGAGATGACCGAGTTTATTGTGACACCACAAGCAGGGAAGCCAATATCGTGTATGGGCAGTGATAGTCTTACGAAATATCTCTGTGACTCGTTCATTGATGCAGTACGTGACGCACGCCTTCACGCCATGAAGGCGTACTCACAAGACAATACGGAAAACGCTATTGCCATGTCTACCATCCGACCCACATCGGTACGTGTCTTCTTTCTGGCTGATATGCAGGAGCCCGACTCGCTTGTGCGTGCCGCAACGTATGCTCACTGGCTGAAAGAATGGACGGAGAAGACGCACGGCACGCGACCTCCCAATCGTGATGAACGACTGCAAACTATCATTGTCTCTTTGAACACTGATGCAGCACAGTATCAAGATACACTTCTTCAGACCATAGGGACACTCCCAGATACGGCAACGGATACGCTCATCCTCTTGCAAACATATAGTGATAACGATGAACGTATCGACGAGGAAGAGCAAATATATCATGCTGACCTGTTGCTCTATACCTTACTGCTTCATTGGCCCGATGTGTTTCTCTCTTCAATTGAAGACCCGGTGGAGATGCATACACAGTATGTACAAAATAGTCGCTTCTTTCCCTGGCCTACCTACATCATCGGTATCGCGGCAATGGAGTATTCGGCACGCTGGGCCGCACGCTGGCTCGATTTTGGCATCGCCGACCAGTTGCTCACTGAGTTCAACGACACGCAGGTGGCGGAAAACGCGAGTCAGGCGATCAAGTATCAAATGCAGCAATGGATGAAGCAGTGGTGGCAAGAGATGCAGCGTGTTCTTCCTGAAACGCTGATGCCAGACGTAGACGAACTACAAGCGTTCGCGCATATGCAAGAGGTGATGCGTCCTTCCAAATTGCTCACTAGCACGCCACAGACCGTGCGGACAGCATTGGAGGTGTTACGGCAGAATGTTGGCGAACTGTATATAGGCAACGAAACGAACTATCTTCGCTTTGCGTTGAAGAAAGGACCAGATGCATGTCTTCAACAGTGGGCATGGGCCTCAAAACGTCCCGCCTCTGCTGGACAGGAGCATGATGACGAACTTGCTGAACGTTATGAGTCACTTCAACGCCTCTCTAACGAGGCCAAACAATGGATCACCCCCCACTTTCAGGGCATCGAGGGTGCATTACCGGGTGCGTTGAAACAACTCGCCGCACTTGCGGAGCCAATCGCGATGATTCAAGCCGTGAAATCGCAGACGCCCGACCTGCTAAAGTACCATAACGAGTTCGAGCAACAGGTGTACACGGCTGAGAACACACTCACGAAAAAATATCCACTGTGGCAATTACCAATCTTTGGGCTTGTTCAGCGCACGACTGCTCTGTGTGTACTCTTCGTGCTCGTTTTCGGTGTGGTGTTGCTCGTCGGTATCAACTGGTCGCAACTCCTTCATTCGACGATGGGTCTCTCAAGTTCGACACTCTTAACACCCATTTTGTGGCTGTGGAAGGGTTTTCTGTTGCTCTTGCTCGTCGGGTGCGCATGGGCGTATCTGGCGGAACAGAGAAAGCAGTTTCGCCTTGACTGTCGGTGCATACAAAAGCAACTCTCTCAACTTACAGAGGCGCACATAACGCAGATAAAGACTGTCATTGCCGCTCACATGGCCCTAGCGTTTCTTCAAGCTGCCGGTCTCTATGACCCAAAATCGCAAACATCCCCCTACGAACAACGACTGCGTGAGGGAGAGCAGAGGCTAAGAAAATGTCAGGCGCAGGCACGCCAGCAGCACGAACAGGCACACACACGTCTACAGTATGTTATTGATGGACAGAAGAGCCGCTCAGTAGCAGTGGCACGCGCCCCCATCCTGCCAACGCTTTTCTTGCACAACCGTGACGAAACCATACAATGGAAGCTCGTAGAGGATGCTCTGTTACTTGTGTACAAAGAACTCAAGTCGAATGGTGCAACTTTCAACTTGCTCACGGAGATGCTTTTACGTCATCTGGGAAAAGAACGTCCATCGGAGTTGCTTGATTCTATGCTTCAAAATAAACGCTGGCTGACGGGAACAGCAAGCGAGATGCGCTTTCAGGCTCTCGACACGCTGTTTGTCGCGCTCACGCTTCTCTCTCCTTTGGGAGATATCGAACCAGCCGATGTGTTTCCTCTTCTCCAACAATATACCGAGTTGAAAGACCTATATCAACAGGATGAAGAGACAGGACCGGGCAGTGTTTCCCCTGAACTTTCGCAAATCGTTCAGGAGATGCTTCTGAAACAGGTACAACAGCACTCGACACAGACTCGTCCACGCGTTGTGGAGCCACAGCCAGAAATACTAGTGCTCACATCGTGGATAGAGCGGCAACGGCGCATGGTGCCAGCCTTCGCTCAACTCTTCTCTCCAAACGACGTGCTTACACGAATGGAAGAAAGCGCAATGCAACCTTCTGAGAAGATAGATACTTTATCTAAGCAAGGGACGCTCCTGGGAAAACCCGATGAGCTTTCCGGTGAAAACTCCTTCTACCTGTTTTTCGCGCCTGGAGAAACGAGCGAGATGTTTCTCCAGGCAAATGAATCACTTCAGCGAGTGCGAATACGTCTGGCTGCTATTCCAGACCATGAGAAACTTGTATACCTGCACATTCACCGCATCAGGCAACTATTCCCTGCCTCTGCGCAAAACGAGAAAAAATAGCTAGTCATCAGGAGGATGAATTTTATGCAGCTTATTGAAACACCTGTGGGCCAACGAAGCCAACTACCACTTCCCTCGGCCGCGCTTGTGATCGATGTTCGTGGGGTACAGGACGATGAAGTCATTGAATGGTTGAGGATTGAGCTTGAGGATTTAGCCAGCGAGATGAAAGCCTATAACCTCTATCACTGGCGGTACTTGACGGATTTTCTCTCTGTCATGCGTATTCACCCGATGCAGGATGAAGGGCAACAAAATGGAGACCAGAAGACTTCATCGCCTACTGAATTTGTCGGTTTAACTGGCATTGTTCACCCATCCGCTCCAGACAGTGCCGACTTTCATGAAGAGCGAGAAGATCTGGGCGTCGAAGACATGCCCTTTAATCACTTTGAGCAACATATCGACGAACTCATCCTGGAAATTGACCGCATTCGCAACAATCGTATAGCCGCCGTGAAAGACCTGAATAACGCCGCTATTCCAGGTCGTAGCAGCCGTGACTCGACCGTGCGCGTGCTCTTCTTGACCGATATCAGGTCGCCAGAGTCACTTTCAACCGCCTCACTTTACGCGGAACGCTTGAAATCATACTACAACAAGCTGGAGAAGCAAGGGCATCAACAATTGTTGAACACGACGGTTTTATGCCTGAGCAATAGTGGAGAAGCAGGGACTTCTTCCACATTGATACAAAAGTTGACTCGTAATAACAATTGGGAACACTTGGACTCGCTTATCTTGAGCGAAAATTACCGGGAAGATGCGGCACAAATCGCTGGTCCCATTCAATCATATATCGCCGAACTCTTGCTGTATGTCTTACTCATTGTCCCGCCCTTGCCCGTCAGTGTAGCCGCATCAGATATGACCAAAGCTTCTCAGAATGGGACGCAAGAAGACGGGACACTCCGTGAGTTGGGACTCCCTGAGAATACATTTATTGTAGGTTTAGCTGCACTAGAATACTCAGCTCGGTGGGGACGGCGCTGGCTCAACTTTGGCTTGGCGAAAGAGGCTACCAACGTGCTACGCCAGAAACTGCCGAATAGCAACAAAGAGAAAATCCGACAGGGCGATATTGCCTCTTCCTGGTTTCAGGATTGGCGAAATCGGGTCCGTCAGGCAATTCCTGATGACGTACCGGACGTGATACCTGCACTTGAGGGTATTCATAATGCCCGTAGCGTTTCGGACTCGACAAAGCAGCCCTTTACCACGACCCATTTTTACTTACATATTGGCGACAGCACAGTGAGTGATCTTGAGGCGTTCCTCTCTAAACTGACTCAAACCTACGTGCAAAGTGGCACACGCTCGGCTCTTCAAGACTCCTTGAGTCAGAGTACGCTACAAGTGATGCAGAAGCTACAAGAGAAAGAGCAACAGGGCCAGGAGGAGCGTAGCACATCGCGTATTGGCAAATTACAGATCGAGGCCGAGCAGATTCTCAAACATCCCAAGTTCTTTGTTGGCGCGACCAGCTCCGTACCACGTGCGCAAATGCAATTGCAAGCGGTCGGAGAAACTCTTGCCCGTTTCTCGCAAGAGCATCAAAGCCATCCTCTCAATCCTAAAGCCATGAAAGAGACGCTTCGCTATCGACAACAGGAGCTAGAGGAGAACGGACAGAAGCGTATTGAGCAGTTGAAGAAGCATTTGAGTCATTGGCCCTTTGTCGCGGGTACAACGTTTACCAAATTGCTGCTTGGCGGTCTCGCACTTGCCCTGCTTCTTTTTATGACTGTCGTCGCCATCTTTGCTGGCTTTGCGTGGTTACACCATGCGCTTGCGCTGCATCTGCCAAGTTTTCTTGTATCACTAGATACGATACTGTTTGGCCTACCGTTGATGGAATTTATCGCGGGTGTTTTGACGCTTATCGTGTTGACGATAGAAGTTGCGCTCTTCTGGCCCATCTTGATCAATAAAGATCGTTCAGCACTCTACATTGAGATCACATTCGTTGTTATGCTCATCGCGTTCATGCTTTTAGGGCTACTCATCAGCTACTCGTTTGGTAGCCTAGTGAATACGTTCGATGATCCTACCAGTATTCGCTACATTCTCTGGCTCGCGTTCGTTCCTGGGCTGGGTATCATCTGCGGCATCCTTGCCCTCGTGCTGGTGATTGGCGAACTCCTCTACTCGATCTGGTGGTTAAACTATCTTCTACAGGAACGGCAACGTATCGTCGTCGCCCTGCGAAAACAACATCGCCAGGATATCAAGGATGTCACCGACTTCATTGCTGATGATATCGCAATGGAACTCGTGCTCCTTGCCGAGCTAACGGACGGGAATGGGGGTCTGGGAAAATACTACTATCGCGTCGCACATGTGTGTGCACTGCTTGATGATATCGCGGAGAAGGCTCGGTATCAACAAGAGCTAGCCTCAAAACGCTTACTCCTGAGTCAAAGTCAGGCCCAACAGGGTCTTTACAATCCAATGGGCGAAAGTAACGGGAGCACATGGCTTGATTTGCATATTCGGGATGAAAAGATGGAGTTGGAGAAACTGACGGAGGCATTCAAAGACTTGAAGCAACATATCGTCAAAGAAAGCCCTGAAATGCGCAACCTTGCCGAGTTCGTCTTGCGCATGCAGGGCATCGAAAAAGCTGTTGATGTTGGGCGTGAAGAACAGTTCAATCAGCAAGATAGCGATATCTACCGCTTACAAACCTTCGTTCAGGCTCTGGTTGCCATTACGTTGCGCTTCTGTATTGAACCGCTCTCAATCGAAAACATTGAACAATTGAAAGCCCATTATCAGGATACTTACGACTATGCATGGCAAGAAATTCCATCTCTCAACACACTGATACGTTCTTTGATTAAACAGAATAGCCAGATAACATTCCAATCGATGACCGAACGAAATGAGAACGGTCACTTGAGTCGGCTTAGCAGTGCGAATAGCAATATCGCGGTGAGTACCCTTGCAATCCTGGGGCAACTCTTCTGGCAGCATCAGCACCATGAGTTGGACCAGATACTGATGCAGGATGGTGTGTTGGCACACCTTCAGCAATTGATGCAGGAAGATTACGACCCACGCGCCATCATGCGGCGGTTGCTTGCGTTTACTGTCTTCCTAGGGCGTAGTTCGCAGGTAAATCAAGGCGGCGACCTCTACCTGCTTCTCGCGCCTACACCACAAAGCTATCACTTTAACAATACATTCAAACGCAGTACGCGCCCGATGATTATCGAGTTTCCTGATGTAGAGCGTATCCTGCTGCTGGGTGTGAAACGCTTTGTGGCAGAGCCGAAGCCACTGCTCGCACTCAAAAAGGAGGAACAAGGGAAGCTTCCTGCTCCCACTGATGCAATAGATACATCAGCCATATCCATTCAATCCGTTCCATCGGCTATCGAGCAGAGGGCTCCCATCGCAGCCGATACTACGACTAAATAACGTACGGAGAGGGAGTTCACAAAAGCAAAATGTGTTTCTCCCTCTCATGCATCTATAGTTTTGCGAAAAACCATTCTCAATCTTGCAACTTTTTACGTCACTCTATACTTACTTAGGTAAGAGGTGAAATTGGATTTCACCGCATCAGAAATGATGCCCGACGTAGAAGGTGTAAACATGAAAGAAAGAAGTAAGCAGCCTGAGCCAGACGATAGCGAGATATTACGGCTTCTGGTAGAGGATCGTAAAGAGAACTTCGATCTGGTGGTTATAACGTATAACAATCGTCTTATTGCCTTTGCAAGAACGTTTGTAAAAGACGAGGCAGAAGATGTGGTTCAAGAGGTAATGTCGAGTACATATAGTGCATTGCAAAATGAGCAAGCGTGGCCCTCAGAACGTATTTTAGAATGGGACCTGTGCAATTGGCTTTTCAAGAGCGTGAAAAACGGTTGCTCGCGTGTGTGGAGAACAGCTAAATCACAGGAGATACTACCGACCGATGAAGACATAGAAATGTCTCGCATCTCCCATCTTTTTGCGATAAGCGATGGCATACCAGAAAAAGTTTTTGAACGAAAGAAAATTCAAGTCGCTATCAAACGGGCTATTGAGCGATTGCAGCTTAGATACCAGAAATTAGCATGGTTACGCGACGTAGAGGGTAGGCGATACGAGGAAATTGCTCAAATGCTTGGGAAAAATGGAAATACACTAAGGGTCGATCATACACATTATTTTCCAGTGCTTCAGGCACTGCTTCTCGTCGAATTGCGTAACTGTGGAGAAGACGAACGCGCTGATTCATTAGAAGAACATCTAAAGCGAGAAGAACAAAAAAACGTAGAAAAACGTAAAAAGCGGGAACAAGAAAAAGGGGGGCAAGAAGAATGACACAAAACAGAGCAAATAAGCACCAAACTAGACAAAACAGTCAAAATTCTGCTTGGAATAGACAAGCAGCACGCTCATATGCTTCAGAAGAGGATATGCTCATTCTTTTGAATTTATCACAGGTACAGATAGAAAACCCATTGGAAATACTGAATTCACGAAACGCGCAATGGCAAGATCGTGCGCGTGCTATTCAGTCACTCATCAAGTTGGCGGACGATCCCACAATTGCAAAGCGTATCGAGAACTGCGCACAGGATAATAACGAGAGTGAACGTGTGCGTACCGTTGCGATACGTGCGTTGGGGGAACTCAGGAAAGCGAATCAAGTTCCCAAAGCAGCACTGCTCCGTCTGATAAATATACCCGAACTTGGGTTGCGTGCGACACTCATAGAGACGCTCGCCTCATTAGGTCCCGATGAATGGAACGAAGGTGAACGCTTTCTTGCGAGGCTAAGAAAGGCGTTGCTCGATACGCGCACACCATCAATCGTTCGTGCGGCTCTGGTTCGTCTCCTGGCAACTCTTAAAGATACCGTGGTTACCACAGAGATTGTCACGCTTTTAGATGAGGCTGAGATAGACCGAACTATCCGCGCGGCAATAGTCGATTCCTTGGCAGCCTCGGAAACGGTAGCCTTTGAGAAACTCCTTTATGATCCAGAGCAAGAAATCCGCGTTTCAGCTGCTTATAGGCTTGGCAGAACGCGAGCACTCGAACGGCTCATCCGCATTTTGAAAACGAGTAATGAAAGCGTCATAGTAGATAGAGGGGCACAATTGTTGGGGGAACTCGGCGAGGGAACCGCAGAAGAAATTGATGTGCTTCTCGACGTTGCCGAGAACACTCATAATCAGGCACTTGTGCGAATGAGCGCAATCCTAGCAGTAGGTCAGCTATATGAACGTCAGGCGGATATACCAGAATCCGCAGCATTACTAAAAATTTCGCATGGCGATAGCGACGTAAGTGTGCGTATCGCGGCTGATACAGTCATGAGTATATTACACCCGGAGCGATTTGAAGATGATGCTGATGGCGAAGTTAGCTAGAGTCGCGAAGATAGCAAACGAAAAGAAAAATCAAAAGAGGTGTATGATGAACACTTCGTAATTGTTCTTTTCTTTCCAAGCGAAGAAAAGATTTTACCTAGTCCTCTGTAATTGCTGACATAACATTACTGGAGATACTTACACAGACGCTCCTACCATGAATAAGTTGACAAATCTGTTATTAATTGAGTACACTAATGATATATAAGAAATTCATAGCATTTTGTATATTACATTTCAAGTGTGAAATAGTTAGTTGCCAGAGTCCTTTTCAAGTCTACAGCAGAGTCCTTCTTTGGAGGCAATATGACGCCCAATAAGATACGTCCACTGTTCCGAAAAGTGAAGCGAGTGAGACAGGTGGATATGTATGACTACGAATTTGAGAAACAGTTCTTTACCGATTACATTCAATTGTCGATGGAGCGGCACAAAGAGACTGATAAAAAGAAATTCGTATGTGTACTGAGCAATCTCGCTCTTACTGATGAAGGGGAAGAACACTTCATAAACTCTGCTAAGAAGCATGATGCGGACCTCAAGAAAATTCATTGTGTACATCCGGAGCTTCGTGATGTTCTCCTGCCCATCTTCGAGTACGGTGTAAATGAGCATCCTGTGATTGTCTATGATTATGTTGATGGTCAGCCTTTATACACTTACCTAAGCCAGCAACCGCGTCAACGCGTTTCGCTTCCGGTAGCACTTGTGTGGTTGCAAGAATTAAGCACCCTTCTTGGAGCTATTCACAAAGGGGGAAAGTACCTCAATGTGAACCCGAACAATATTCTTGTCAAACCGAATAACAAGCTGTGTGCATTGTATTTTGTCAACAATTTCGTCAATAATGAAGACTCTCATATCGAAGCGGTTCGCTTTCTCGCACCTGAAAATGTTGATGAAGCACTTGGAACTCCTGGTCCTGCTTCTGATCAGTATAGTGTTGCCTACCTTTTCTACTGGTTTATTACCGGGGAACCCCTTTTTCAAGGGGAGCACATAGGGGTGATTGTGCCAAAGCACAGAAACAATCGCCCCAACCTCTCAAAGGTTCCGAGGATGTTACGGTCTGTACTACGGAAGGCACTGGCGAAACGTCCCCAAGACCGCTATATGACGATAGAACAGTTTTGTGAAGCTTTGATGAGAGCCTACCAGCTCATGATTTTTTACCGACTCTCCATCGTTTTTGTAGGCAGTAGAGTGACTGGAAAGGTCGATGTTAACCGAAGTGCAGGACGACGTATCGCACGTCGAAAACTACTCGTTGGTGGAGTAGCGACAGTAGCAGCGATAGGATTAGTGGTTGCAACCGCGGTAGTTGATGAAGCACTTCGCAACAATTGGTTCAGGCAATTGCTCCCGGCTATTCGTGGTCCAAACAAGCAAGTTCCGTCACGACCACAGTCATACGAGCTTGTGCATTATTACACCCATGATGCCATTGTCAACAATGTGCATTTCTCTTCTAACTCTGAATGGTTAGCCAGTTGTGATGCCGCAGGCATCATCAAAGTGTCGAATATGAAAAATATGCAATCCTATACCCTTCCCGTTCCCAGACATCAAGATCATCCCATTATCGCCCTCGTCTGGTCACCAGGCTCGTACACCGATACTTACCTGGCAACGATGGGGGATAATGGGTGGCTTTATATTCGGACACTTCAAGGGAACACGATTGCTCAAAATAGGTTTAATGGTGATTCTTTTGCATTAGCTTGGTCAGCGCAACATCTTCTGGTAGGAGTGGACAATATCGTCAGAGTCTATGACGACCCGGTAAAGGACGGATTCAATAATCCCGATCACTTGTACACCTTTAATGATG
The DNA here is from genome assembly GCA_038199755.1 of Ktedonobacterales bacterium. GTDB lineage: Bacteria > Chloroflexota > Ktedonobacteria > Ktedonobacterales > Ktedonobacteraceae > JBBPYR01. Next base: position 21,006 of record JBBPYR010000022.1, read on the forward strand.
CAACGATCAACAGCATTGCATTCGTGCCTAGCAAAACGGACCTTGTAGCAACGGTAAACGCTAATGGGGTGCTACAACTCTGGTACGCGGAACATGGAGAGTGGAAGCCGCTCTCCACTTCTTCCAAAGAAGTCGGGGGAGTTGCCGACGTCAGCGCTTCGCCAGATGGCAAATACCTTGTCACGGTAGGGACGGAAGGAAACATGATCCTTTGGTTTACAACGCCGAATACTGATATGGGCAGCATTTTAAAGACGTACAATGTGGGGAGTGGAGTGTTGAATACTGTCAGCTTTGCAAAAGATAGTCAGCGCTTTGCCGTAGGGGGTGAGAATGCAAACGTCAGCATTTTCAACTTAAGTGGACAAAGCCTTAGTCAATTCAAGATGAGCGGACCGGTTCAATCGGTCACATTTTCCTCTGATGGACAACTGCTTGTCGCAGGTGGTGGAAACGATGTGCAGATACGGAGAGCCTTCTGAAATGTGAAATCGGGATCATAATTTTTTCGCCTGCCAATTTCCTCCGAAAATCCCTCAAGTTGGGGGAGGCGTAAAGGGAGAAAAAGACCAAACGCCTCCTGTAGAGGCTTCAGTAGGTTCTTCTCCTCTTGGCTCGTGTCCTCATCAGTTGTGTCAAGATTGCTAAAAGATTACCCAGCCTCCTTTGGCGCAAGGTCACGGTGTAGCCAAGTTGTTCAAGGCGATGAATATGATGCCGCTCAATTCGTCCTCGATCCCGTTGCTCAAAATAATTAGCTCCCAAATCGGCATAGGGTGTTTTGGTTCGTAAGATGTGATAGAGAATCACCAAGACTTTGTGCGCTAAGGTCACAATCGCTTTTTGCTTGCCATGCCGCCGAGTGATGTGGTGGTAGAAGGCCCAATACATACATCAACACTATGAAGGGCAAGATAGTTGTTAAGCGATAATTAGAAGGGCCGACGAATTGACTCACCAGAGATCGGCTCTCCATCACTTTTGGTGAATCCGCTTGCTTGCTTGTAGCAAAGAACGATAGAGGTGAAATGAGGATATCCTGCTCATCTTAGGCCACATGAAGAACGCGCAGGCGCAGCAGGTCAAAGTTGGCTCGGCCATACATCTGCCTTTTGATACCTTTGAGGCGATTGACCTGCCCTTCCACTTGTCCTTGACTCCAAGGCTGCGAACAGGCCGCATGAATCGCGGCGTAATCGCCCTGCATGCTCTTGGCTAAACTCTTGAACTCGGCAATCTGACTACGATGTGCTCGTTGTAACCACGGCTGGAGTTCCTCCGCTTTGCGTTCCTTGATCATGACGACGAAGTCCTGGCTGAGTCGATACGCCGTCGCGAGTTCTTCACTTGCCTGAACAAGATGGTCCTTCTGCCTTCGCTGTTGAGCCGTCAATTGCTCCTCGCGCAGGATAAAGAGCCAGGAAGCTTGTTGAGAGGAGATCTTCTGCTGTTTTGGAGGGGACGTGGGAGTGGGACGAGGCTTTACTTGGCTTGGAGGCGAAGCAGGAGGAAGAAGTTTGCGCCACCCGGCTATCAACCGTCCGAGTTGAGCTTGTGAGCCCGAGTAGCCGCGGGCTTTCGCCTCGCGGAAGAGCTGATGTGCATTGTGGCACCCAGCTTGCCAGCGCTCAGCCAAAAAGGAGCGATACGGAGCAAGAATACTGGTGCGCCTCGCTCTGGGACCTGTGTGCCGTTCGGGAAAGTGTTCTGTTGCAAGGAAGCGGCGAACCGTCGGGCGACTGATACCTAGAACCTCGGCGATGACATAGTGGCTCAAGCCTTGCTTCCGTAAGCTCCACACCTCTTCATAGAGAGTATACCGTTTGTCCCGGTTAAACTGGCGGCGGCGTTCGTCTGCGGAAAGTCGGCCACAGGGATGCTCTCCCTCGGCTGGATTGGACTCAGCGAGCCTCGTCAGTTCTCCCGTCTTGACGATGTCAGCTCTCTCGCTGGCTCTTTCTGGTTGAGAAGAGGGCTGCGACGAGGGAGCCGAGAACGCACCTGCTTCCTCTTCACGCAAAGGCAAGCAGGGACGCTTGCGATCAAGGAAGTCTTTGAGATGTTCGCGCACGTTCTTGTAGGATGGGAGGCCGACGAGGTGCCACATTGCTGCTGCCCTTTTTCGACCCCCTTCCCCCAAACCCATCATGCACCTTTCAATGCAATGGGCTTTCCAGCATCATACAGTACGTGAACGGACGCAGGCTTTCTTCTCATCGGTCTGCCATAGGTCACATCTTGGTGGCAGGTCGCGCACAACACTAGCGTTTTGCGTTTCCGCGCCGCCATGATTTTAACCCATGCTGGTTTTTCCCGACCGTCAGAGGCCTTGAGGTCTTTGAGGGCTCGGATGTGATGCACCTCAATTCGCTCGGCGTCTCCTGTGATACCGCAGTATTCACAGATATCAGCAAGCAGTCTCTTTTCTAGCTCTGATCGGCTTGGACCCAGAAACAGCCCATGATCTTTGATGGGTGCCTTGATGAGCTAGGACCAGGATACGTGTGAAATTCTATCACAGTGAAGCCGTGTTCTCAAGTCTGCCTCAGAATCCACTGAGAAAGATACTTCCACCGGATTCTGAGGCCAATTTTGGGGCTGGATGCGGCCCAAACAGCGGGAGA
>JBBPYR010000023.1:0-5193 GCA_038199755.1 Ktedonobacterales bacterium
AGGTACTGAACGCGACTAGTCGCGTTCAGTACCTCCCTCTCTTGTTGGGGGTGCTATTATTCAATTACCCCGTGACTCCCAACGCCTCGAACATCTGCCGCGCCTCTGCGAGCAGGGTACTGCCCCTTTCTATGCTCTTTTGTCAGGTTGCTACATATCAATATATATTCTGTTTTTGATAATGGTTGCTTCTGCTTACTACATTTGTTACAATGTGCTTACCTATAATAGGTGGAGCATATATGTATCGGCAGCCTCAGAAAGGGATGGTAGCAAGCAGTGTCAAAAATGTACGCGATTGCGAACCAGAAAGGCGGCGTTGGCAAGACTACAACTTCTATTAACCTTGCTACTTATCTAGCAGCCGCAGGGCGCAAGGTCTTACTGGTGGATATGGACCCTCAAGCCAACACTACCAGTGGTATTGGTGTAGCGAAAACCAAACGAGAAAACACTATTTATGATTTACTAGTTCAACAGGACGAGGAAATAAGCATCTTTGATGTGATTGTGCCATCACAGCGGCGCGAACTGGTGGTTGCACCCTGCACTGTCGATCTAGCGGGCGCGGAAATGGAACTTGTAGGAGAGATTGCCCGCGAAACGAAATTGAAGCGCGTCCTCGAACCCATTCGTTCACGCTGTGACTATATCATTATTGACTGTCCTCCCTCTCTCGGCTTGCTCACCATTAACGCCCTTGTTGCCGCCGATGCCCTGATTATCCCCATTCAATGCGAATATCTGGCTTTGGAAGGTCTCACGCAGTTAATTAATACGGTCAATATTGTGAAAAGCAAACTAAATCCACAACTATACATTGCTGGTGTGGTCCTCACTATGTTTGATCCTCGCACACGGTTAGCGGGAGATATTGTGCGCGAAGTACGCCATCACTTTCCCAATGAAGTGTTTCAGACGATTATTCATCGGAATGTTCGTTTGAGTGAAGCCCCCAGCTTTGGGCAATCTATCCTAGATTATGACCCCAACTCACCTGGGGCTTTGGCTTATCGCGCACTCGCCGAGGAGGTTTTGGCCCGTGGCTAAGCAAAAATTTGGTTTGGGTCGTGGCCTGGACGCACTCATCTCTGGTGCCTCCGAGGTCATGGCAACCCAGCAAGCCGTCCGCGACAACGCTGAAAAAAACGACTCAGCAGCATTCGTCCCGATTGATAGTATCATCCCGAATCCGCGGCAACCGCGCCGCATGTTCCGCGAGGATGATCCCCGCCTCTTAGAGTTGAGCAACTCCATCAAGGAGCATGGGCTGATTCAACCCATTGTGGTGGCACGCCTGGATAGCCTTGAAACAGCGAGAGCGAACAAGCAAACCACAGCCGCCGCCAGTTCCTGGTTTAGCGACGATAGCCCCTCTACTTCTCCAACACCTGCAACAACCTCACCCGACGCTCCCCATGGAGATGCCGTACACTATCAAATCATCGCAGGTGAGCGTCGTTGGCGCGCCTCGCGCTTGGCTGGACTCAGCAAGGTCCCGATTGTCATCAAAGAGGTGACGCCACAACAAATGCTTGCCATGGCTCTCATCGAAAATATTCAACGTGCCGACCTCAATCCTATCGAGGAGGCATTGGCCTATCAAGCCTTAATTCAGGAATTTGGCCTCACGCAGGAAGCCGTGGCCAAGCAGGTTGGCAAGGACCGCTCAACCATCACCAATTCAGTGCGCTTACTGCAACTCGCCCCAAAGGTGCGCGAGGCCTTGATGAACCAACCAGAAAACTTCAGTGAAGGACATGCTCGCGCCCTCATTGGCATTACCAGCGAAGAGAATCAGATCATCGCCATGGGCAAGATTATCTCCCAGAAGCTCAATGTGCGCCAGACAGAGGAACTTGCCGCTCAGATAAAAGCCGCCCAAGACAACACGCCATCCCTCATCGCGCCCGCGAAAGAACGTGACCCCGAAGTCGAAGAGATCACATCACACTTTCGTGATGCCCTCATGGTCAAAGTAGACCTCAAGCGGAACCACAAAGGCAAGGGAACATTAGTCCTACACTTCAATGATCAGGAGGAGCTTGATCGTTTATATAACAAGCTAGTCAAACAGCAAGACTAGTTTGGGAGGTTCTTATGACAACTGTCGAAAGCCCGTTTGACAAAGCTCGCCGCAAAATGGTAGCGGCACGTATTGAGTTCATGGGCCAACTGGCAAAGTTCTCCAAAGCAGACCTGACTGAGTATGGTAGTGCAGAAGATTGGTCGCCCCTACTGATTGCCTTTCATTTGTATATTGCTGATGGTCTTGCCCTAGAGCAGGCGCAGCTGGTGCAGACAGAAGACAATCCTATGCTTGGCAACCTTGCAGAAGAGGTTCCCGCGCAGACGTGTGCCGCGGAGCCACCCAGCTCGCTCGATGCTGTGCTCGGTGGCATGGCGGCACGACGGGAAGAATTATTTGCGTACCTTTCCAGTTTGCCAGCGGAGGCATGGGAACGCCCATTCCAGCATCCCGAGTGGGGCCAGCGCAAATTCTATCAACTCGTCAACGTGCTGCCCATTCATGACCAGATTCACACCCAGCAACTCGTTGCCCTCAAAGAAAAAGAGAAATAGAAGATGGATTGCGGTAACAAGAGCAATCATGTTGCTCTTGTCACCGCAATCCATCTTCTAGGCTAATTCGTGTTGGAACTCTTCTAAATATGCAAGCATAAAGGCGGTGCGCCGTTGTGCTAACGCACGTCCCGTCGCTGTTAGCATCGTCTCTTGCAGCCTCAAGAGCTTGAGCGCGAAATGATCGAGCGCATAGCGCGTATCATCCAACTGATGCTCTTTTCCCATGGGATCATCAGGATGATAGGTGCGGCTTTCTCGCGTAAAACGTACCGCGCCCGTTGCCGCCCAGCGCATGATACCGATAGCTCCCAACGCATCAATACGGTCGGCGTCACGCACGATACACGCCTCTAAGGTGCGCGGCTCTACACCCTTACTAAAACTATGAGCCACGATAGCGTGCAAAATAGCCTCTTGTTCTTCTGCCGCCACACCATAGCGTATCATCAGTTCACGCGCCAATTTCACCGAGCTATCCGCGTGATGCTCTTTCACTTTCTGCGCGCCACCATCTGCAACAAGTGAAACATCTGTAGCATCCGTAACATCTGTAGCAAGTGAAACATTGGCAACAGCATGTCCCAGATCATGCATCAGAGCCGCCATGCCAACAATAAACGGCTCGGCCCCCTCCTGCTCGGCGATGAAGAGCGCGAGCCGGTAGACACGTTCTATATGCTCCCAACCATGTGCCAGATCAGCGATAGCCGTAAAACGTTGGCGCACCTCGTCGTATATCTGTCCCCAAATAGCTGTTTCGCTAAAGCCAGCTTTAGCTTGCATCAAGCAATCCTTTCTCGTACCTATATACTAGAAACAGGTAAACCATTATGGTGTTTGCAATATATCTGTACAATATCACTTTTCTCATACGAGTGCTCACATCACTTCAGATTATAAGCGGAAAGGACCTATCTATGTCGTCTACCACCGAGAAAGATATGAGAGGCATCCATGTTGCCACAGCAGATCATCCCTTCAAAGAGGTAGAGATTACTCATCACCAAGACAGTCGACAAATTACACGCGAAAGCAAGCATGTCACGCTAATCAGCGTTCTGCTGGTAGATGACCATGCCCTGATGCGTGCCGGGTTGCGCCAACTGCTCTCATTGGAAAAAGATATCGCGGTGATAGGTGAGGCATGTGATGGTTTTGATGCTATACAACAAATACGCCAGCTACGACCTGCCGTCGTGCTACTCGATATCCATATGCCCGTCATTGATGGCATCACCATCACCCGCCAAATTACCCGCGAATTTCCCGACACCGCTGTGATTATATTGAGCATGTACCAGCAGCAGCAACAGGTGGTGCAGGCGATCAAAAACGGCGCGAAGGGCTACCTGCTCAAAACAAGCTCTATCCGTGAGGTAACAGACACCATCAGAAAGGTAAGCACGGGTGTCATGTGTATTGAAAGTGACGTGCCTGGCCCAGCCACCATCGACTATCGACACATCATCAATGCCAAACGCCGCGAGGACAGCGATCCCCTTGAACAGCTCACAGAGAAAGAGCAGGAAATTATTCGCCACCTCGTAGAAGGCATGAATAACAGGGAGATTGCAGATAAGCTTGCCTATTCGGAAAAGACAGTCAAGAATTATCTTTCAACTATCTTTCAAAAGCTGAATCTACGCGACCGCACCCAGGTTGCCATCTTCGCCCTACGCCACGGCATCATACCAGAGCGCTATTTATAAATTGGGGAACCTGCTGCTGCCATTTACTTGCAGCAAATGGCAGCAGCAGGTATCCTTCCCCTATTCGCTACACAGGTTGATAGACAACATAGCCGCTGAGCATATAGTGACGATACTTACCAGTAGTCTTTGCCATCCTGCGCTCAAACAACGCGAGTTGTGCTGATCCAATCGGTAAGACATACGCCGAGCACGGGTCGCTGCTCACAATCGCAAGGTAGCGCGGAACACGGTTATGGCTAAACTGCAAATTGCCATCGATAACGCCACAAATTATCTGCTCGTTGCTCAGAAATGCCATGTTGTCGCAACTCCAATAATCGGTATAGACATGTGCAACCCCATGACTCATGAGACCGTGTATAAGATCAGCCTCGCGCTGATTAGCCGCCTGTATCCCTGGCACCTCGCCCAGCAAAAGCCACGTTCCCAGTACAAATACCGCAAAAATTGCCCCCCATACAACCCCTACCCCCATCTTCCAAATCTTCTTATTGCCGCCAGCCGCCAATACCTGCCACAACGGAGCCAGCAGCACAGGGGTCACAATCAGCAAACCGACGAGATAGCGCGCATGAAAGCCGGGCCAACTCATTGGTGCCGAACTTACAGCATACGCGACAATCGCCAGCAATGCCGCTAACTGCATCGCCAGACGCGCCAGCATAATTGCTAATGGCACATCGGCACCAGCGCGCTGTGACACGCGCAGCTGCCAGATCGTCATCGCAATGGCACACCACAGCAACAGCAGGTAGCCAAAACCCCAGAGCGCGTGACCGTATACACAAGCACTCGTTTGCACCACATTATCGCTCAGCCAAGGCAACTCCTGAACCGGACAAAATGGATTGCCCGTTGCGATTGGCAAGCTCACCGTCACCGTGTTCCAAAAACC
>JBBPYR010000024.1:0-2002 GCA_038199755.1 Ktedonobacterales bacterium
AACTTTCTAAATCCCGTAAGTCCAATGACACGTTAATGGAAAAGAACATGCTAGCATTGGACATCGCGAAGAAATATGTCACAGAGCGCATCACGAAACAGGACCAGTACCGACTAGGAGCCGTTGAGAAGGCTGATCGCGTGGTGCTCAATGGCAATCAGGCAATCGTTGCGGGTGCGCTCGCGGCTGGTTGTGGCTTCTTCGCAGGGTATCCTATTACGCCTGCCAGCGACATTATGGAGGCACTGGCAAAGGAATTACCACAGGTTGGCGGTACCTTCTTACAAGCCGAGGACGAAATGGCAGCACTCGCGGCTGTTTTGGGCGCGTCCTACGGTGGAGTACGCTCGATGACAGCAACCTCTGGTCCTGGCTTTTCACTGATGACAGAATTGATTGGCCTTTCGTCAATGGCAGAGTTGCCAGCAGTGATCGTTGACTCACAACGCTCTGGTCCCAGCACAGGCATGCCAACCAAGATGGAGCAATCCGATCTGAGTTTCGCGCTCAATGCTGGACATGGTGATAGTCCACGTATCGTTATCGCTCCTGCTAACATAGGGGACTGCTATAATCTGATGATCCTGGCGTTCAATATGGCAGAACGTTATCAGATGCCAGTGCTCTTCTTAACTGATCAATCATTATCAGCACGCGTAGAGAGTGTCGAGCGGAGTATCTTCCAGATGCAGGCATTGCAGAAACGTACACAGCCACAACAAGAACTTGTCAGTGCGGGTCAAATGTATTCACGTTATGCATTTACAGACACTGGTGTTTCACCAATTCCCACACCTGGAGCTGGCGCACCCGTTTATACCGCAACCGGGTTGGAGCATGACGAACATGGACATCCTGACTATGAGCCAGAAGATCATGTAGCGATGATGCAGAAACGTTATCGCAAGCTCGAAACTGCTGCCAAGGAGTTGCCTGCCCCAACACGGTACGGCGATGATGAAGCACTTATCGGCATTATCGGATGGGGTTCAACTGAAGGAGCAATTCAAGAGGCCGTCGATCACGCCCATAGAAACGGCTATAAGGTTGCATCATTGCATCCTAGAGTGCTTTCCCCACTACCCGACGAGGCGATTCGCACATTTATTGGTTCGGTTCGTAAGGTGATTGTCGCGGAATGTAATTATTCGGGACAACTAGCAAACCTGCTGGGCGCAAAATATGGTTTGCAAGCTATTCGTGTTAATAAGTACGGCGGTATTCCGTTTACTGCTGCAGACATCTTTCAAGCTATCGAGGAGGTCCACCCATAATGGCGCAGTCTGTTATCATCAATCCTACACCAAAAGATTATAAAAGTGAGGTTAAGCCAACATGGTGTCCAGGTTGCGGCGACTTTGGCGTACTCAATGCTGCCTATCGTGGTCTTGCGGGCTTGAAGCTGTCTCCCGACGAGACAGTAGTGGTATCAGGTATTGGTTGCTCTAGCCGTTTTCCACACTTTATGAAGACATTTGGCTTTCATACTGTTCATGGTCGTGCGCTACCTGTCGCGCAAGGCTTGAAGATGGCTCGGCCAGACCTGACCGTTGTCGCAGTTGGTGGCGATGGTGACTTCTTTAGCATCGGCGCGGGCCATTTGTTACATGCGGCCTTGCGTAATATTGATATTACAGTTGTGGTCATGGACAATGAGATTTATGGTCTCACAAAGGGCCAAACTTCGCCCACATCACCACAGGGACATGTCACAAAGTCTACTCCCTATGGTCTCTTGGCATCACAATTTAACCCACTCGCAACTGTGCTTTCATTAAATGTTAGTTTTGTTGCGCGTGGCTATTCTGCAAAACCCAAAGAGCTTGCCACACTCATTGAGAAGGGTATTCAGCACAAAGGCTTCTCATTTATCCATGTGCTCAGCCCTTGCCCAACATTCTTCCATACCTTTGATGCATGGGATGCTTCAGTAACACCGATTGCGGCTGACCATGATGTCACAAATCGTGGACAGGCAATAGAGTTAGCTATGGAGACGAAT
>JBBPYR010000025.1:0-2271 GCA_038199755.1 Ktedonobacterales bacterium
CGATCCAGACGTTGAAGGATAAGTGCGACGCGATCCGGGTGTGCTATCAAACGCTGGACGCACGCGATAAGGATGACCTGTGCCGGAAGATTCAAAACCTGTTCACCGATGACAAACCCCCCGTTTGGCTCTCGACCGTGCATCGTGCCAAGGGTTTGGAGAACAAGACCGTCTATATTCTTCAGCCGCACAAGCTGCCGCTTGAATGGGCAGAACAGCAAGAATGGGAGTGGGAGCAAGAATTGAATCTGCGTTATGTCGCCGTCACGCGCGCGATAGAGCGGCTCGTATTGCTTCAACCGGAAAACATGAAAGCGGATTATACGGATACCTATCTTGAAAAGCGCATGGGCGAAAAAGCAGCGGACTTCGACCATGCACGGCAGAATGCGATAGCAATGAGCAAATCAGGTGAGAAATAGGCGGTAATGGTTAAATGGTAAGTGACGAAAGGATACGGGGGTTGCACTCGGTAATGAACCACACGTAAACAAGTCATGGTGAGTATCCTTTATTGGAAATTCTTGGAAACAATAATCGGATGGGCAAACGAAAGAGGGAAAAGGAGTATCTATACACATCAGATCTTGCGCGAATAGCGGGCGTTCATCCTAATACCGTGCGGCGGTATGTCGATTCAGGTCTGATACCGACGGTAGAGCGCACGCCGAAAGGGTATCGCTGCTTCACTCAGCATCACCTGGATTGCCTGCGCGTGGCCTGCCTGATCTACCAAAGTACTTATCCTGGTCGAGGCATACGTGCCTCTGCACACGAAGTCCTCACCAGTGGTATCCTCGGAAATTGGGCAGTGGCACTTCAAAAGAGTCTTGCTCATCTCTCGTTTGTTCAGGCGGAACAGTCGCGCGCCGAAGCCGCCGTCTCCGCCATTGAGGAATGGCAAACAAAGAAAGTTACGACTATCAACACTGATGGCCTGCTCATCGGAAAAGTCGCCGAACTGCTTGATGTTACCATTGAAATGTTGCGCAACTGGGAACGCAATGGCTTGATATCCATTTCTCGTCGTGCCAGCAATGGGTATCGGCTGTACATGCCAGCAGACATTCAAAGGTTGCGAGTCATTCGCACGTTGACGCAAGCGGGGTACAGCCAGATGGCGATTTTGCGGATGCTGCTCCAACTCGACCAGGGCACTATAACCACCAGATTCGATATGCGTCAGGCGTTGGATACCCCAAGACCAGAAGACGATGTGTATGTTGTAACCGATCGCTGGCTATCAACGCTAACCGAACAAGCACACGTTGCCCAACGCTTGATCGCCCTAGTACAAGCGATTATCGGTTAATCTGCCTCTGATCGTTCCGACACCAAAACCCTCCCTGGGCACACCAAGGTTTTACAATAAAGATGTCTCACACGTAAAACAAGCAAAAAGGGGCATGGGCATATGAATGACGCTGAAATCAGCCGCTATATCACCGACAATTTTCAAGGTGTTGATGTGGTTGTTGCTTCGGGCGACAGCTTTTTCTTCTACAACCCAGACAGTCATGTGGCACCCGAGCACAAGTTCCCGTGGGTAACACTCGTGACGAGCGATATCAATGATCCGTTTTCTAATCTCGACCGCCCATCGGTTTATCGTTTGAATATCGGCGTCAGCAAGGCGACATTTCAATCATTGTTCGGCTCACTCAAGCTGCCAGCCAACGATGATAGTGCTGAACAAAGTGACGGGTCATTAAGCGGCTATGATTTCACAGCGCTGGATCAGGTGATGCCACATCCGGTTTATGGGAAGATGTACTGGGTCTGTGTGCTGAACCCCAGTGATGAGATGATCAAGAGAAAAGTGCGCTCTTTGCTGACCGAAGCTTATGAGATAGCCGTCAGCAAGCACAACCAACGAGAAGCCCGCAGTTAAAATTTCGAGTTATGGCACCTGAGAAAACGAGGCACGATGTCAGAACAAACGTATAAGGGCCAGCTAACAAAGCGTGCACGGGATAGTTGGGACTGCGCGCGTTTTGGGAGCTTGGCGTTGAGCTTCGGTGATTTCCGTTTCCTAGCCTATTTCTCTCCAACTGCCGGTAATCTAAGCCATTGGGAAGATGCAATAGGAGGGGTGCAACCATGATTCTCCCCAAAAACCGCGACCCTCGCTTCATCACCATCCGCAGCGGTGGAACGCTCACGGATTTAGACCATCACCTTCTCGCCTCGTGGGCAGCCGCGTGTGCGGAGCACGTCCTCCCGCTATTCGAGTCGGTGCGGCCAGATGATCCACGCCCACGTCAGGCGATC
>JBBPYR010000026.1:0-24992 GCA_038199755.1 Ktedonobacterales bacterium
CACCGGCCCGGGTTACGTCACCGAGAATAGAGAGCGCAGGGCGAGCGCCAGGCAGGGTGGGCTCTGGCCATGCTCTCTCTATTACTTACTACTCTCCCCAGTAGAGTTCCACTTTGCCGAAACGCACAACGTCACCGGGTTGAACGCCTGCCTCTTCCAGTGCCTTCGTGACACCCATTTTCGAGAGCGTGACCTGTAGTCGGTCCATGCCCTCTTCGTTTTCGGGGTCGGTCATGCCCACCGCACGTTCGATGCGTTTGCCACGCACCACATAGATGCCTTCCTCTTTGCTTACCGTGAAGGCATCGCTAGGTACTGGCCGCAGCACAGGCCCTTCAATCTCCGTGAGTGATTGCGCGGCGATCCGCTCTGCCTCTTCCTGCTGGATTTCTTGCAAGCGGCGTATGGCAAACTGCATCAATTCGACCGTACCTTGGCTGGCCGCCGCCGAGATTGCAAAGACAGGATAGCCCGCACTCTCGGCCTGCTCTTTGAGCTTGGGCCACGCTTCACGCGCCTCTGGCAGGTCCATTTTATTCAATACAACGATCTGCGGACGTGAGCCGAGTCGTTCGTCATATTCGTGCAGTTCTTTGTTGATTGTGAGAAAATCCTGCCACGGATCGCGGTCGGGTGCGGAGCCATCCAACATGTGAATGAGCAGGCGGGTGCGCTGTACGTGGCGCAGGAATTCATGTCCCAAACCTATGCCCTGCGCGGCTCCTTCAATCAGTCCGGGGATGTCGGCCAGCACAAAACTATAGCCATCGCCATGCCGGATGTCGCCAATTTCGACGACGCCCAGATTGGGGGCGAGGGTCGTAAAGGGATAGTCGGCGATCTTGGGGCGTGCAGCCGTCACCACGGAGAGGAGCGTTGATTTGCCTGCGTTAGGATACCCGACGAGACCGATATCTGCGATGAGACGCAGTTCCATCGTAATCCATTTCTCTTCTCCTGGCTCGCCTTTCTGGGCTTCTTTTGGTGCCTGGTGAGTGGAGGTTACGAAGTGCGTGTTGCCCAGTCCACCACGCCCTCCGCGTGCGATCATCACGCGTTGACCTGGTTCGATAAGGTCGGCGATGAGAGCGTTGCTTTCGGCGTCGCGAATAATGGTGCCACGTGGTACCGCGATGGTAATGTCATGTCCCTTCGCGCCGTGCATCTTCTGGCGCATACCCGCCTCGCCGCTCTCAGCCTTGAAATGATGGCGATAGCGATAATCTATGAGCGTATTTAAGCTATTGGTAGCCTCGGCATAGACGCTGCCTCCCCGACCGCCATCACCACCATCGGGACCGCCATTTGGATAAAACTTCTCGTGGCGAAAGTGCGCTGATCCATTCCCACCGTCGCCCGCCTTAATATAAACTTTTGTGTTATCGTACAGCATGCTCTATTTGTTCCTGACACATCTACCTAGTGAATGCTCGTTGTTTGTAGTGAGGTGTAGTATACCATAGAAGATGCTTTCATGGTAGGATTGTGGAAGGTGCTCACAATACAGGTAGCAGTACAATAGATCAGGCATGCCTGATCTATTGTACTGCTACCTGTATTGTGACATTTAGAACTTCATACCGCCGCCAAGTAGTTGTTTGGCAGCCAGTGCCGCGATACCAGCTACGGCAAGTTTTGCACCTGTGCTTCCTAAAGGGCCACCTGGACCCATAATCTGATGCAAAATGTCTGGGCTTTGCTGTTGCGCATAGCCAGTGAGACGGGCAGCATCTTGTGGTGACATGTTGCGTGGATCGTTAGTTTGTACACCGGCTTGTTGCGGGTTGAAGCCTTGGTTTGTGAGGGCACCTAGCAGCCCCTGCATGAGGTTTCCGCGCTGTTGCTGCGGCATTTGCTCATAATATTGTTGATGTACCTGCTCTACCATCTGTGGGGGAGCGTTTTGCACAAACTGTCGATAATTCTGCTGTGCCTGGTCGTATGGTATTTGTGAGTATGTGCCTTGATCCCAATGATTAGCATATTGCTGATACATTTGTTGATTGTTTTGGTCAAATGGAAACATTGTATTCTCCTTGTGTTGATAGAAAACTCTTGTAAACGTATCCTCTTCACACCTGTTTTACACGATTGCTCTAGCTAGGAAGTTTCAACGAGAGCAAGAATGTAGGGTTCTTGCCAGTAGAAAGATTGAGCAAAAAGCATTGACGAGCATATATGGCAAGTGATATAGTATGCAAGCTCTCCTCGTGAGGGCGAAATAGACGACTTAGACCAGTATCCCCTACGGCGCGGATACTGGGTTTTTGTGCTGTGCTTTTGGAGCTTTTGATCGATTACACCTGACTAGCAGGAGCGGTAATATGCTGCGTTTCTACTTCGAGGTGGCGCGAACGGCCTTTCGGCGGCAACTCATCTACCGCTGGGCCAATCTTGCCGGATTGCTCACTAACCTCTTCTTTGCGATACTTTTTAGTTACTTCATTATTGCCCTCTATCATGCACGTCGTGTCACTGGTGGCTATGATGTTCAGGATGCTCTCAGTTATACGTGGCTTGTGCAGGCTATGATTATGTTTGTGCTTCCCTTTGGCTGGTATGATCTGATGAACACCATCCGTTCAGGGGAGGTTGTGTCTGACCTGAGCAAACCGTGTGATTTTTATGGCTACTGGCTCAGCCGGGAGCTAGGGCGAGACTGCTATTTTGTGCTGTTTCGTGGCATTCCTACCTATGTAGTTGGTATGTTGCTCTTCGGCCTGCGTGTTCCGGGCGCATGGCATGTGTGGATAGCGTACCTGTTGATTATTCCCCTTGGCGCATTACTGGGAATTGCCTATCGCTTTCTGTATAATGTCGTGGCCTTTTGGATTATCGAGGCTCGTGCGGTCGCGGTGTTGGCGGGAACGATTGCGCTCTTCTTCGCTGGTTCCTACCTGCCGCTGGCCTTCTTTCCGCCGTGGCTCCATGTATTGGCAAACTGGCTACCGTTTAACGGCTTGTTGAATGTGCCTGCCGAAGTCTTCCTGGGCAAGTTGCAGGGCGGCGCATTAGCTGTAGAGGCGGCACGACAACTAGGCTGGCTGCTTATATTAACGGTAGTAGCGCGCTGGCTGAGTGCGATTGCGCTGAAACGGGTGATCGTGCAAGGCGGCTAGGCAAGAAAAGGAGCGGTACTATGTTCTATGCATTGTTGAGTGATGTGCAGTTGTACTTTCGGCTGATTAGCATGCAGATACGCACGCAGTTCCAATACAAGATCAATTTACTGATAGATATTAGCACATATCTGTTTGTGACGGTGTTCGAGTTTCTGGTAGTGGTGGTGGCATTCACCACGTTTCCCTCCTTGCTGGGTTGGAAGTTGGGTGAGGTTTCGCTGCTGTTCGCCGTTACCTCGCTTGGCTTTGGCATGGCCGAAATGATTGGTGCGGGCATCGATAACTTTTCTGAGACCATTCGCCGTGGTGAGTTTGACCGCGTGCTTTTGCGTCCTGTGGGTGCCTTCTTGCAGGTGATTGGCAGCGATTTTCGTCTGAGACGCTTAGGGCGCATCACCCAGGGAAGCATCATTTTTCTCTTCGCGCTGCACTTTCTGCCGAGCTTGCATTGGAGCGTGGATAAAGTTGCGGTGCTGTGCCTGGGCGTGGCAAGTGGGGCCATGCTCTTTGTCTCGATCTTCTTACTGGGGGCAACGCTTTGTTTTTGGACGGTCGAGACGACGGAGGTGATAAATATTCTTACCTACGGTGGACGTGAGATGTTGAGCTATCCGCTCACGATTTACAATCAGCTCATGCAACGCCTCTTCCTGTTTGTGGTGCCGCTGGCCTTTGGCACCTATATTCCCACTTGCTACCTGCTAGATCGCGGGCTACCCTTTGGTTTGCCGAGCATCTTTGCTTTTGCTGCACCATTCATTGCATTGGCCTTCACGCTGCTCTCCGGTTTATTATGGCGTTTTGGCGTGCTCCACTATCAAAGCACAGGCAGCTGAAAGAAAGATAACGCGATAGCAGAGGCACATGGTTCTCATATGCCTCTGTTGTCGCATGCTTTCTCTGGCTTCTAATGACTAGGCAATGCCATTTTCAGACAGAATACGGTCAATATCGTGTTTGAGACGAGCTGGGTGTGGCCCTATCAATCTCCCAATCACCTTGCCCCCTTGAAGAGAATGAAAGTGGGAAGTGCCTGCACGCCTAGACGAGCCGCTGTGAGGGGATGTGCCTCGGTATCCATTTTGGCAAAGAGGAGTTTCCCCTCGTAGCTGTCACTTAATGCGTCATAGACAGGGGCAATGGCATGGCATGGTGGACACCAGTCTGCCGAAAAATCGACGATGACCGGAGTCTCCTGCGCAAGTACCTTTGTCTCAAAGTCCTGATCCCCTACCTCAAACAGATGAGTGTGTGCTTTGGTTTGTTCGATCATTGTAATCTCCTATACTTTGTCTATGCCTGCCTGCTTGAGCGCAATGTGCTCAGGGTTTTCTGGCAAGCTGTTATTGAATCTTGTGGCAGAAGACGCTTGTATCTGCCTACAAGCGAGTGTACTATTTAAAGTGAACTTTAAGTCAAGAGGGAAATCAATGAAAGAACTAACAATTAGCGAAGTGGCACAACGGGCAGGCATTCGGGCATCAGCCATTCGTTACTATGAAAGCGTGCAACTGTTACCCACGCCGCGCCGTGTAAGTGGGCAGCGTCGCTATAGCGAAGATGTGTTGCGACGGCTGGCGGTGATTCAATTGGCGCAACGGGTAGGTTTTACCGTCGCCGAAATACGCTCTTTCTTCGAGAGCATGCAAACAGATACGCCTAGCCCTTCTCAATGGCAGCAACTTGCACAACAGAAGTTGGTAGAGGTTGAGAACCTAATGCAGCGTGCCGCAGAAATGAAGCAGCTCCTGTTGGAAAGAATGGAATGTCATTGCCTGGAGTTGGAGGAATGTATGGATTGTTTACTTTCGGAGAATTGTTGTTGATAGAAATGTAGGCGGGTACGTCCTCTTTTTGTCGCTTCTCCCTTTTTCCTCACCGCGGGAACCTTTTTGCTCTTCTGGGCTGTACTAGTGATACAGAAGGGAGAAATGCGTGTGGCTAACTGCGAAAGTGATCTGATAGAGCGGGCTGCTGCTGGCGATCAGGATGCCTTCCGTCAACTCTGGGATGACCATCATGCCGTCGCTATGGCGGCTGCGTTGCGTCTCTGTCATCAGCGTGCCATGGCCGAAGAGATCACTCAAGGTGCATTTCTCCTCGCGTGGAAAGGGTTGCCGCGCTTTCAACGTACGCGGCCCTTTCGCCCCTGGTTGATGCGTATTCTCTACAGGCACGCGCTTGATGTCATGGAAAAACAACGGGCTTATCTGCACCCTGTCTCACTGGAGGATGCACTCTTTGAAGAGACAAACCATCTCTCTTCCGGTCGGGCCGCTGTGCAAGCGGACATGCAGGAATTGGTGGCACAACGCGAAGAGGTACGTATGGCACTAGGGCAACTCAGTCCCGACCAACGGCGCGTCATCGCACTGCGTTATGGTGCGGATTTAACCGAGGCTGATATCGCGCAAGTGCTGCATTGGCCTGTTGGCACTGTAAAGTCTCGTTTGAACCGCGCACGCGAACGTTTGCGCATGCTGCTAGCTGATGGAAAGAGGTATGTATGATGTATGAGCCACAACCAGAGCAGGACGTGCAACGACAGGCGATGCAGCAAGAACCTCAACTGGAACAGCGTCTTAGCACCTATTATGGCCCTCTGCTAAAGGAACAACCGCTTGCACAGACAGCGTGGCATGATCTGCAACGAAAGCTAGGTCCGCAACCACGAGCGCGTAAACCGATTGCCTGGAAGCACCTTTTGAGGAGAAGGAAAAGGCAGCCTGTTCCTGAGTATATACGCAATGCGTTTATGCATGTCGCATATGAAGCTCGTATGGTGCATTCCTTGCCAACATTGCAATGCGGGTTTAAGCCAGGGGCAACGCCCGCTGTACATGTGCCTTTTCGTCTGAAGCCCTGTATTTGCTTGACGTTGCCTTCATCTGCAATGGCAGAAATAGAAGAGGCAGTCTTGGATACCTTACTAGCAACGGGGCTGGCCCGTCATAAGCTAAGTATCCGTTGGTCTGCCCTCTTAAGGCAGGTATTGTGCCTGAGTCCTGCCTTGCTGAGCCTGCTCTTGCCCATCTTCTGTAAGGGGTCATACCTCGTACTGGGCATTGTGCTCATGGTGCCTCTTTTCGCTCTATCGTGGGCTTTGCTGAGTAGACAAAGGCGCTATGTCTGCTTATCTGCTGATGCGCTGGCCGTGCTTTGGCTCGGTCGCGAGCGTATCTGCCAGGGCCTGCATGGGCTTGTGAACTATCAGCGCGTGTCCACTCCTGTGAGGTCGGGGGGACGTGGAAGACCGAAGAATCCGGGGATACACAGGAGACTAGGGACAGGAAGTGAATGGAGTGTGCCATCTTTAGAGGAGCGGATTGAGCGTGTATGCGGTGTGCATAGCACGGTCTATGATGAACGTTTGACACTTGTCCGCTAAAGCTGATAAGCCGAAATAGCTTACTAAGAGATGGCCTGATTAAGGAAAGGAAGGATTGTACAATGAGTATGCTGACTGGTTCTGTTCCCTGGACGAAACGGGCTGTGCGCGTGCTGCATCTCGCGCATGAGGAAGCACGTTATGCTGGTTCTCAAACTATTGGTGTAGAACACATCTTGCTTGGCCTGCTGCGCGAAGGGCATGGTATGGGCGCGGAAATTTTGCGCTCGATGCAGGTTGATGAAGGGGCAATACGTTATGCTCTCGGTATTGCTCGTCCAACACAGGAGGCTTCATCTCTATGGGCTACCTATCCTCTTGTGCGCTGGTTGAATAGGCGGCTGCGGCGTTCGTCATCTCCGCTTGCATGGGATGCATTGCGTCTGAGCGAGCAGGCAAAACGCTGCTTTGAGAAAGCGGCAGAGTCCGCGCAAATGCTGCATGTGCGCTTTATCGGTACAGAGCATGTACTTTTTGGCTTGGTAAGCGTCAAAGAGAGTGAGGGTGCGGCTGGTAACATTCTCAGTCCTTTATCGCTGGATACTCGCCAGGTGCAAGAGCAGGTTGTACGCTTGTATCAGCGTGCGCATCTCATGCTCTAAGGGTTATTATGAGAAAGGTCCTGTGTGCAAATGGCGATCCCTGCTTTCCCCGAAGTGGAGCGTGAAGCTCCTCCGACAAAAATACAGCCCAAACGCCGCCCTGGTGGCTGGAATCCGCGTCCACAGCCACGTATTGGCTTGGGTCTGGGAAGCGATGACGAACTGTTGATGCTAGAAAATAGGACAGAGATTCCCTGGACGGTCTATCACAACTTTCATCGACTAGGGATTATCGACCCTGGTGAGTTGCTCGTTTTCCACCTTTATAAACATGGTTCACTCAATGCGCGGCCTGTCAGCAATGAAGATGTCGTTGAGTATCTGCTGCTCGCTCTCAATTACTCTATGAATCAGGTCAACATTTACAAGCGGCAAATGAGTAAAGATGTTGCTGTTTATGATATGAGTGCCATCTAAACACATGAAAAAAGGGCTGCGTGCAAGGTGAGACTACCTAAAATGTACGCAGCCCTTTTGCATGTATCAAAAGAAGAGGTATATCTCAGTTTATTAGAAGTGATGGTAGCCTTATCAGGTTACTTTTGGTAAAAACGTGAAGCTTGTGTAGCTGGTACGTTATACTCAACAAGGTAAAGAAAATTTTTCATAGTGAGGTACTGTATGCTGTCCGCCGTAATTACGGCTTTATTGCTCCTTGTTATGCTGCTGATCATTACGAACTTGATCTTTGGGGCATGGCGGGAGCATCAACGCCAAAAACGTCTGGTTCTTGAGTCTCAAGCGAAGACACATCCACTGAGTGAAAGTGGCACAACCATTCTTCAATTGCAAAATGGCTTGATTGTAGGTGTTGAGAAGCCAACGTCATTGCCTCCTGTTTTCTTGCCCTCTTCCTGGTATACACGTAGGCGTACGCTGGTCTCGCTTGGCTTTATGCTGATGGTCCTGCTGACCCTGTTTTTTCAAGATGGCCTTGCTGGTGGCACCCTAAAAACGCTCTCAAAAGGCTTAGACTTGACCTTCCTCGGCTATCCTTCCCAAAACGCCACTGATATCCAAACGAATGTGCAACAACCTCCACAAACTGCAAGTGCGCGTCTGGTCCGCATTGACTCGGCCTCTGCGAAACAGTACTACACAGGCTATCAGTTGAATGTGTGGTCGTATTCCTCCTGCTCTGGTATCGCGATGGCGATGGTGATGAATGCGTATGGGCGTCATCTGATTGCTGCTGATGTGCTGCAAGAAGAACTGAAGCTTGGTGTGTGGGATACTCATCTGGGATTGTTACGTGAGGAGGGCATTGCATTGACAGCCTCCTATTATGGCTTCAATGCTGACCTCAGTCATGCTCGTACCTTGCAAGATATTGTGACTCTCGCCAATAAAGGTCAGCCGGTTATCGTTGGTATACGCGATAGCTATTATTTCCCCAATGGCCATATTTTGGTAGTGCGCGGCGGTGATAGCCAGTATGTGTACGTTGCGGATTCTTCGCCCGCCAACTTTCAACGCATGTCGTATAGCATGTTCTCTGGCATGTGGCAAGGTTTTAGTGCTGTCCTGACTCCACAATAGTCTACACAGAATTCTGTAGGGATAGCTGATGGACATTGCCGAAATGATCTGGCAATGATTACCAGTTTATTTCGGCAATGTCCATCAGCTGGTCCCTACGGACTAGTAGATGATGATTGACGTGTAGAGTTTTACGAAGTTATAAAGCCAGGCCGCGTTGTCCTTTGAGAGGTTGACGCATCCATGTGAACCTTGGGAGGAGAAGGCGTCTCCACTAGAGTCAGCATGGGGGAAGTTTGTGCCTGGACCATAATCGGCACGCCACCAGCTATCGTGAATAAAGTAGCCCTGGCTGTGATACTGAATGGCATAATTGATGGGAGTATCAGGATACCAATAGGGCGACGTTTTGGGCACACCAGCTTTGAAAACGGTCGGTGATTGTTTTCCCTCAACCCACCAGACACCCGGTAAACTGGGGCGGTCTGGACGGCCTGTCGTCACGAGGAAGGCATTGACCAGTTTGCCTTTGTCATACACACGCATCGCCTGCTCTTCCAGCGAAACAACGATGACCTTCCCGTTTGTCTTGTCGTAATGTTGCATGAGTTGCGCATCGGTTTGATGGGGCTGATTATAGGGCGTCTTGTCAGTTGTATTGGCTGTCATGGCCTGAAAATTGGTCAGGTACATGTTGATATCTTCGACTGCTTGCTGATAATCGGCCAAGGTTTGTGCTGACGCTAGCTCATCCTTTGCCCACCCACTCATACCATTGTTCGAGTATTCATAGCCTAGCGGGTAGTTTGTGTTATCAAAGGCATTATGAAACTGGTGTTGCTGGCCCCAGCCCTTTGCTTGGTCCACCAGTTTCTGCTGAAGGCTCTGGCTTTCAACTTTCATGGCGGGCAGTTGGATAGCCTGGATATGCGTTTGCAGCGTATTTAAGGTTGTTTTGTAGGTCGCGCTGGTAAGGGCACTTTGCAAGGATTGCTGGTCAGCATTATATTGTTGCTGATATGACGTGCTATCTCCACCATATTGCTGCATCAGGGAAATCCATTGCTGAAAGGTTTGCAGTTGGGTCGTCCCTTGATTTTTTAACGTGGCATCAATGGTTGGTGTTGAGATGATGGTTGTGGAGTTGACCGTCGCATTGGTAGTGCCATTGTTTGAGGCACAGGCACTCAGCAAAAAGAGACAAAGCGTCAATCCACTCAATAGCATGGTTGTCAGGTGTCTTTGCACACCTTGTCTGTGCTGCTTCTGTGAGTTGTTCATGATTGTTGTCCTCATAAAAGGGTAAAGCTGCTTTCTAGAAAGAAAATAACATAGGGTAATTCATAAGCGTAATATCATAGGTATGTTATTCATAGAGACATCATTCAAACTCTATTATATGGTTTCTGTGAAGTATTATACGCCAAAATGACATGGCATGTAGTGAACTACTTCACAGAAACCGCCTGAATACGCGTGATGATTTCTTGATGGAGTTCTTTGTTTCCTGAAATCACCAATGAGTAGGTGTCGCTGAGACTCGTGATTGGGCGCAAAGGGTTGCCCTTTTCGTCGCTGACGACGCCGCCTGCCTCCAAAACAATGCTTGCCGAGGCGAGAAAAGACTCGCCGGTTAGCACCTCGCCTATATCAATATACGTATCGTACGCGCCATTGGCGACGTACACACTATCAAGTGCCGATGTGCCAGTGCGACGTACTTTGTCGGGTCTTGGCTCCTCTGTGAGCAGCGCACGCACGGTGTCAGGTCTTCGCCCATCGAAATTGATACCGACCAAGCACTCTTGAAAGTGGTGAATTTCGCTAACTTGGCAGCGTTTACGATTACAAAAAGCCCCGCCGCCACGTTGAGCCTCATAGACAGTTCCGCTAAATAGCTCGCCCACCAATGCCCATTGCACGTTTTCTGGTGTGATAGCAGCTTCAATAGGAAGTACTGCTATTGCAACGCTGGCGTTCACAATACCGCGCATGACATTATTTGAGCCATCAATCGGATCAACAATCACACGGTACGTGGGTGACTTTCCGATGGTCAGCGTGGGGCGCTCTTCTGTGATAACTTCCAGGCTGGTACCGCTGGCTTTCAGCCCTTGAATAATGATATCTTCGGCATCATAATCAAAACGCATAGTGAGGTGATCACGTGTCTTCTTATGGATTGCGTTGCGGTCGAAGTTCTCCGAGTGAACGTAAGCCCGCACCTGTCTAAATAATTGTTCTAGAAGCTCTAGCATTTGTGTGTTTCCTTCTCTCTATCTATGAAGTATTTGTTTGATTTCTTGCTCTTCGTAAAAATTATAGCACGTTCTCACCTTTAGGGTGCATGGCTGATAGATCGCAGGGTGAAGGGACGAATATTTGCATATTTCAGGAGGCGTTCCCGGGTGGTTGCAAGTGCCAGGGTACTTTGATCGCAAACAATCCATCTTCTGCCTAGCTGTTCTGCCACAATGGGAGTGACGCCGCTACCGCAAAAGCAATCCAGGACAAGATCTTGCTCGTCAGAGGAGGCTAGGAGAATGCGCTCAAGCAGTGCCTCTGGCTTTTGGGTAGCATAGCCTGTGCGTTCGGGGTCTTTCTGGTGAAGATGATGAATGTCACTCCATACATCGCTTGGCGTAATCAACGTGTCCTCGTTATAGGAATAGAGGCGTCCCGCTGAACGGATGGTCCAGACGATGCGGCCCTCGCTATCAACCTCTTTGCGCATGTGATTGCGTTTTTGTGTGCCACGCCGCTCTCCAATTCGTTCGGGATGGAAACAGTACTCAGCCGATTTTGTGTAGAGGAAGAGCGTATCATGCTTGCGCGCAAAATGCTTTTGGGAGCGACCACCAGATTGATAGTGCCAGATGATTTCATTTTTGAAGCCCGCCCCTTGTTGTTGTGGGTGAAAGCCAAAGAGTTCATCTAACATGATCTTGGCATAATGTGCTACACGCCAGTCGAGATGGACATACAGACTACCATCATGAGCGAGTAGTGCATAGAGGTGGACAAATATTTCGTATAGCCATTGAATATATGCATCAAGATCGTTCTTCCAGACATCGCGATAGGCGACCTGTACACCAGAAAGGAAGCTGCGGCCCGTCATAAAGGGGGGGTCAATATAGATCAGGTCTACGGTCGCGCCATATTCTCGTGCGAGTAGCGGCAGAATATGTTGGTCATCACCCAAGATCAATTGATTATACCAGGTCGTAGGCGAGCTAGGTGAATCTGGTTGCGGCTGAGAGAGAGAGGAGTGCGACTGTGGATAGGTGGCTGTGGTTGTAAGTTGATAGGATGGGGATGATAGAGTTGATGGAGAGGTGAGCGACTGGGCTGGTAGTACAGGAGGGTGATGCTTATTTTTCCAAACTAGTTCTGCCATCGTTTGTACGTGCTCCCTATGTTTCTTTTCTATAACTGTAGCATTACTGGTCGGTGTGGAGGCACAAAGCAGCGAGAGTATAGCCCGAATTACCCATATTTCCCCTATATGTTTGATGAGATGCGTTGATGCATGGTGATATATGTATAACTGTTCTATACAGAACGTTTGGTATGACAGATCTTTACAGAAGAACGTTTGGTATGGTAGATAGCTCTACTTGGATGCCTATAAAAGGAGGTTGTTTATGTTGAAACGTCTTAGTGGGTGGGGCATGTGCATACTGGTGCCAACGCTCCTTCTCTTATCTGCTTGCAGTATTTCGCCTGTTGGTACTATTCCTCGTGGCACACCAGACAGGGGCAGTGGGACGCCAGCGGTGCTACCGACGTTACAAGCAACGCAGCCTGTCGTGAATGCCGCTCCTGCTACCGCGGGAAAATTTTATACCTATGTGCGCAAGAAGCAGTTATGGGTGGCATTGAATGGAGGTGCGGCGAGCCAGATGACGAACTTTGATTATACAAAAACGCCCGATGTCTTCTGGCATCAACCTGTGTGGTCGCCGCAAGATCGCTTTATCGCGCTCATTATGAATGCGAATCCTGCGGGGCTTGGTGGTGGTGGTTGCCCCGGTCCCGATTATGGTGCCAATGGTGCGCTATATGTCATGAATACGAATACACAGCAATTTACGCAAATTGCTCTTCCTGCCCCACGCTCTGCCATTAGCATGAGTGGTGCGCCACCCATGGATTTCTGGCAATACACGTTTTGGGAAGATACAACGCATCTGCTCGCGTGGTACAATGGTGTTCCTGGCAGTACAAGCGATGCCGCGGGCCTCTATCGTTTTGATGTGACAACACAGACATTGGCACGAGTGCTCGCGCTGAGTCAGTTAGGCGTGGGGACCCTTTATGTACCGCGTCAGGATGCTCCTCTCATGCTATCGATGCGTTATAGCAATCAGCAACTTTTTTACGATGCAGTCGTACATCCTTTTGGGCAACAAAGTCAGTTGGTGGTGTATCGTCATTCGTTGGCACATCCTGATGTACAAAGCAGTGTTGTCGTGAAGATGGGTAGCGAACCATGGTGTGCGACCACACAAAGCGGGCCATATGTGAAGCCCGGTTGGGATGTTTCCCTTGATGGGGAGCAGTTGGTAGTACAAATGGTTAACGCGACTGGCCCAGATCAAGCTATCGGAACTGTCCAGACACTCAGCCTGATGGATAGCTCGACAACAGCCCTGTTTAGTGCGGTCCCTGCCCAGTTCCTCAGTCACGATGTGACTTTGACATGGGGGCCTGACAATCAGACGGTAGTAGCGGCATCAATGGCGATGAGTCAGCAGAGTGGATTGTATAGTGCAACTCTAGCAAATCCAACCGCGATCCAGCAGTACGCACCAGTGGTTGCAGGACAGGTGTCTTGGCGCAATGATAGCACTGCCTTTGCGCTGCAAAGCGTAACCAGTGCAGACGCGACAACGCCATCAGCTGTTTATGTGTTTCTCAGAGGGAGCACACAAGGACAAACCTTGTTCGTAGATGCTCAAGATTTTACATGGGGATGAAGTTTATGCAGTATTTCTTGTGGACGCTTGCCAGTTTCATCAGCTACGTAGGTGGCTTAGCTCTACTCATCCGTGCAACCCCTTTGTTGTTTGCACGCTCATATGATGAGGGCGCGTTCATGGGTATTGCAGTTCTCGATATTCTTGGTGCGCTACTGGCTTTTGGGGCGGTGGTGATTACCTATAATTTGTTTAGTGGCAACCTTGCCATTAAAATCCTCGATTTTGCCTTTTTGCTTGGGATTGTGGCTGTCTCTGGACGGTTAGCGTTTGCCTCTTTCAAGCCTCCTGTGCTAAAAAATACCTTCTTAGCTTCCCGCGTTATCGCGGGAGGCTATACGCTCTTCCTGATTCTTGCCTCGCTCTATTTGCTTGTGCTCCTCTTTACCCCTGCCTGATCGTCTGTTTTTCGTACTTCACTCTGTGCTATCATATACTATAGTGCTGCTCTTTTATGGGTAGGGAATGTTTGGTATAGAGAGTCGTTTAACGATCGATAGACGGTGTGAGAGCTATGATAGTACGTGATATTATGACCACCAAGCTGATTACGGTTGAGCCGAGTGATACCTTGAGTCACGCTGCAAACTTGTTGCGTCAGCACCACTTTCATCATTTGCCAGTGGCGTATACACAGCGGTTGTCTGCGACGGAATCGACCATCTATGCACCCAATCGCACGATCCATATTCTCGAAGGATTGCTTACCTCACAGGATATTGATCTGGTGGCCGCGATTGCGAAACTCGGGACAGCCGATAGTGTTTCTGATCGTCCGTGGCAAGAACGTCCCGTGTCTGAGGTAATGCATCGGGCTGCACTACGTGTTACTCCAACTACGAGTATCGCTGCCGCTGCAAAGCTTCTGGTTGAACGTAACTTAAATTATCTGCCCGTGGTGGAATATGAGCAGATAGAGGAGCAAGCGAAAACGCTGCTGGTGGGGTTAGTCACGCGTAGTGATTTACTCCTTACGCTTGCGCGTTCGTTAGGTGCTTTTGAGCCAGGGATGCAGTTTGATATTGCTCTGCCTATGGGAGATATGGAGATACTTGCCAAGGTGCTGCACATCGCGTCTGAACTGCATATGGCGGTACGCAGTGTCATTGCGGCACCTCTTGTGAATGGCATGCCGAGTGCTGCAACCTTACGTTTAGGCACGATCAATCCAACACCAATGTTAATTCGGCTCAAAGAAGAAGGCATCAATTATACGTTTGCGGACCAATTGGTGGAAGGAGAGTAGCATGATTGAGCAAGTTCCTGCGGCAAACCAGGCAAGAGCCCGCTTACTATTTGATCCTACAGTACTGCGTTACAACTTTGGCGAACATCATCCTTTGCAGCCAAAACGACTGGAAGCACTGATGGATTTAATGCAGCAGTGTAACCTCTGGCAAGCAGACGATGTACAAACACAGCTTCCCCTGCACTCCGCAACGATTGAAGAGCTACGGCTCATTCATAGCGCGGACTATGTTGACGCGGTGCAACGGTTGAGCATAGCAGAGGATATGGTAACGGATGTTGATGAACAGCGCAAGCGTGAGCAGCTTGCCCTCCACTATGGTTTTGGGGACGGCGATACACCTGCCCTGCCGCACATGCATGAGATATCTGCTGCCATCGCTGGTGGTTCGCTGGTGGCGATGAGTGCAGTTATGGGTTTGCCCGAAGGCGGTAGTTTTGCCTCTCCAAGTGACCGACCTTTGCATGTGTTTCATCCGGGTGGCGGATTACATCATGCCTGGGCTGAACGGGCATCAGGATTCTGTGTCTATAATGATATTTCTGTCGCCATCGCTCATGTACTACAAGCGACTGAGGCGAAAGTCTTATACATTGACTTTGACGCACATCATGGCGATGGTGTACAAGGTTCTTTTTATGACGAATCGCGGGTCATGACTATCTCTTTACATGAAACAGGGCGTTATCTTTTCCCCGGCACGGGTGATGTGCTTGAACTGGGCAAAGGGGCAGGACGCGGTTATGCTGTCAATGTGCCGCTGGAGCCGTTTACGGAAGATGACTCGTATTTAGAGGTGATGGAATCCTTACTTCTCCCTCTGGTGACCTCATTTGCTCCTGATGTGATTATTAGCCAGCATGGGTGTGATACCCATGCTTGGGACCCGCTGACACACCTGCGCCTGACCATGCGTAGTATTGCGGCCCAGATGAAATTCACGCATGAATTGGTTCATACCTTCTGTGGTGGTCGTTGGGTAGCCTTGGGTGGTGGTGGCTACGATCTCTATCGTGTCGTGCCACGTGCATGGTCCATGCTATGGGCGGAAATGTCAGAGCAACAGGTGCCAGAGCATCTTCCTGAACCCTGGATCGAGCGTTGGCGTCCGAAATGGTTGGAGGTGCAGGAGGAAGAAGAGGTTGCGCAAGAGGTGATGGGCAAAGCAACACTGGCACATGAATTTCCCACTACCTTTAAAGATAAGCAAGAAGATTTTCCTGCCCAGCCGCGTCGTTGGTCGATCAGCAATACCAATCGGCAGACCTGCGGCTTGCTACGCCAACTCGTGATACCGTCCTCGATACGACAAGCGTTTCCCTCACAGCGACAGCGTTCTCCCCTTGCAGGTCTCTTTGATCTCTTACAAATGAGTAGAAACTCGTCTCCATCGCGCACTAAAAGTATCGACACAGAGAAGGGGACATTATTGCTGCGTGATTTCTGCCCACCATCGCTGGTGGAGCGGCTCAAGCCAGAGAGCGGTTTACGGGCATTTGCGCGTCTGCCGCAGCGCGAACACCAACTGCTGATAGGTATCGCCAAAAGTCCCGATTGTGCTTTGACCTTGGCCCATACCCAGGCTGGTGAAATCGTTGGCGAGGTCACAATTGCGCCCGCCGACGATTGGTGGGAAGGTCTGGAGAATGTCTATGAAGTGGCCATTGAGGTAAGCTCCAATTGGCGTGGCACAGGCATTGCAACGCAACTATTAGCATTCGCACTTGAGTTGGATGCCTTGGAAGATATGATCCTTTTCGCTCTGGGTCTATCCTGGCATTGGGATATGGAAGGTTTGGGCATTTCTCCATATCGCTACCGCTCATTAATCGCAGACCTGTTTGGTTCACAAGGCTTCGTGGAATATCCCACAGCGGAACCGAATATCAGTATGGAGCCAGCGAATATCTTGTTAGCTCGTATTGGGCGACGAGTCGATCAGCGTGCGGCCAACCAATTTTTGAACCGCCTCCTCAATGCGCCCAATCTGTTAGGGATATGAATTTTTTTGCATGTAATCGGATTTTGTGGAATGCACGTAGTCCTTTATGAGAGACCTATGGTAGGAAAGAAAGCGCCCACAATGTATCTCGTTGGATACATCTTTCATTTGTGCTAGTGTTTCTCATCAGTGCCCACACTTTCTTTTGGAAACGAGCAACGATCCATCCAAAAGGCAGAGGACCGCCACTCATTTGTATCTGAGTAGCGGTCCTCTTGCGTATATAAAGTAGAGAAGAAGCTATCTCGTTTGCCCGCTTTTCCCTCCTCATGACCCCCCCCCTCCCATGCTTAGAAAATGATTAGCATTATATTAATAAGCGATAAGTAATCGAATTATTATCTTACTAAGGTTTTATCCCAACTACTTAAATAGACTTTAATTTACGCTTAGAATGCTATACACAAGAGCTTATAAGCACAAAAAGTGCTTGTAATATTCTCTAGAAAGAGCTACTCTATGGGAGACAAAAGAAAGTGAGGTATTATTCATGCAAGTACGAGAACGAACTAAAACACACACAACCAAAAATCAAGTACATGAAATATCTGATGGCACATTGGTGAAACAAACCTTGGCTGGTGATCAGCAGGCATTTGAGATGCTTGTTCGCCGTTATAATGTTCCGCTGTTCAATTTCATTTGTCATTGTCTTGGTGACTACGATCAGGCATGTGATGTATCACAGCAAGTGTTTCTACAACTATACATTTCCATGCCCACCTTACGCACGGGCGAGCCGCTCAAAGCCTGGCTGTTCCAGGTTGCTCGTAATCGCTGTCTGGACGAACTACGGCGCAAACGTGCCATCCATTTCTCTGAACTAGAAGCGTCGAATGACGAAGATGATCTCTCCCCTCTGGCGATTATGCCTGACACCCGTCCTCTTCCTGATGAAATTGCGGAACGTCATGATCTGCAATTGGCCCTGCATCGAGCTATTGAAGGGTTGCCGCCCAAGTTTCGCTCCGTAGTCTTACTACGTTACACTGGCCAATTAAGTTTCTCTGAAATTGGGCAAACCTTGAAAATGCCAGAAGCAACGGCGAAAACGTATTTTCAGCGTGCCCGTCCTTTATTGCGAGCTGCCTTGCAAGCGCAGTCGCAAATCCATTCTGCATCAGCCTCGTAATCGTGTACTTAACAAGTCTTAATGTTTCTCGACTTTGCTGAGTAAATGCTTTGAAAAGTGAAACTTCTTTCTCATAGTATCCGTAATCATATTAGAATGAGTTGTGAATACTATGAGAGGAAGTTGTTTATTATGATCTATCCCCAGCAAATGCTGTTTTGTGAAGATATTGACATTGAAGCGGACGACGAAATTGATGCTCTATTTAGTCAATTGCAGGTGATAGAGCCCCCGCATTCGCTGGTAGATCGTATCCTTGCTTCTGTTGCACAACTGCCTACGTATCCGCTGCAAAAAGAGCGTGATAGTGAGGGATTACTTGCACGTAAGGATCATCTTGAGCCTTCCTAAGAAGAGTGGGAGAGCAGCAGAAAGAGCTTTGCGCATGCGCAAAGCTCTTTCTGCTGCTCTCCTATGATTAGGTTGTTCTAGTGACGGAAATCAGGCAATCTGGTCGGTCAGCTTGCCGGTGACAACAAGCCAACGAATAAATTCGAAGCGACGATGTTCAGCCGTGGCGATCCGCTTTTCGCGCTCATGATGCTCTTTACGAAGTCTACTCAGTCGGCTCACTTCACTTTCAGCAAATCCACCCTTACGTAAGATGTCGCGATCTTCTTTGCGATCCATGATAAACTCCTTTTGCCTGATAACAACTATGAGGAAGCTATCAACATGCGGTTGACCCGCTTGAGAAGTGTCTGTATTGGATAGGGTTTTGGTAGATGGTCGAGTGTTAACCTTGTCTCATCCCGACTACGAATGAAGCGGCGCACAGCTTGTACTGAACTGGAAGTGAAGAGTACAGGAATAGCCGCACGGGAACGAATCACTTGTAAGATGTCCCCTCCATTCAAGGGGCCAGAGAGTTCAAGGTCGAGCACTACGAGGTCTGGAAAGAACGTGTGGAGGGTCGCAACTGCAAGCTCTCCATTTGGTACAATAACAACAGTATATCCGTAAGCTGTGAGGACTTCAGCCTCTAAGGTGGCAAGCGTGGGATCATCTTCGACCACCAGGATGCGTTGTAAAGTACGTTGCCTTTCTTGCTGTGTTGCTGGTTCAGTATGTGAGAATACATCCGTTGTATCGTGCGCTACTTCCTCATGCAACAAATGTATAATGCTACCGACCGGCATCGTATGAGCAGCTTGTCTATCGTGTAGTCCTGACATTCAACCCCTAGCCCTGCATGCTATAAGTGCTGCACTAGTGTCGCCGGTGCGACGGAGATAAAGATAAAGTGCTATCTTTATGCTTGCACTAAGCATACCTGATACACGGTGATAATAACGTGAAGATTTCAGGTACCTCGTGAAAATTGTGTGAAAGCCACCGATTTTCCCCGCTTGTTACAGGTCTTGTGGGTCGGCAGGTGGCACAAGATAGCCGACGCCCAATTCGTTGAGCAAAAAGTGCGGCTGAGTAGGGTCGGGTTCAAGCTTGCGCCGAAGATGACGAATGAAGGTACGTAGATAGGTGTTCTCACCGCTATAATCTGGCCCCCAGACACGTTGCAAGAGTTCTTTATGCGTGAGCACTTTACCCGCGTGCCGTGTCAGTTCGCACAGAAGATCATATTCTGTTGGTGTGAGGTGGACATCTTTGCCACCAGAGCGCACACTCCGATGGGCGAAATCGACAATCAGGCCAGTTTCGCCACCGCAGCGATAACTTGGACGTTGTACCTCATTGCCGGTGACACTACTACGTAGTTGTGCCGTTTCCTCTGCACGGCGCAAGGCGACACGTACCCGTGCGAGCAATTCATTCAAACTGAATGGTTTGGTCAAGTAATCGTCGGCACCTAGGTCCAGGGCCTTAATTTTTACGGGCTCTTCGTCGTGGGCTGATAGGATAATCACAGGTGCGCTGCTCCATTCGCGTAGACGCCGCAGGAAGGTTAAGCCGTCCAGCGAAGGCAGGGAAAGGTCGAGCAAGACGAGTTGAGGTTGAAATATGGCTGCAAGGTCAATTGCTTGGGCACCATCGCGTACCGCCTGTGCTTGAAAGCCACGTGCTTTAAATTGAGCGAGCAGGAAGGTACGCATTTGTGGGTCGTCTTCAACACATAAAATGCGTATTTTTTTATCTGTGGTTGCCATAAATATACTCTCCTAGCTCTCTATCTCTACCTCTCAGTACTAAACGGCGCAAAAACAGTGCAAACTCAATCAGTTCGCGAGGTATCAATGATCATCATGATCGCTTTTCCCCTCGGCAATCGGAAGAGAAAAGGCAAAGGTTGCCCCCTGGCCTGGACTACTCGTCAGGGTGAGTGTGCTACCATGAGCTTCGATAATGCCCCTACTGATATAGAGTCCCAACCCTGTTGCTGGACTCCAGCGGCCACCTGCGCGTCTTCTTTCCGGTGTGGGCTGGCCAGGGCGATCTACCGCTGGGCGACTCATGGCCGCAAAGGTACTAAAGCGCGTGAAAAGCTCTTTTTGTCGTTCTGTTGATAGACCCGGACCACGATCAATTACCTGTATCAAAACATCTGTAGCTTGCTTATCGCCATTCGCTTTCAGCTCGACATTGAGGCGAACAACATCCCCTTCTGGTGCATAGCGGAAGGCATTACTCAATAGATTGGTAAGCACGCTCATGATTAATTCGTAGTCTGCCATCACTGCTGGCAAATGGGATGGGAGGGTGATTTCCAATTGACGTTTAGATGAGCCAATCAATGCTTCTAATCGTTCTTGCAGGTCTTCTGCCATTTCTGGTAACAGAATCGGTTCGGTCTCCAGGCGTAATGCACCTGCTTCAACACGTGATGCGTCCAGAAAGCGATTAATCATATCTACCAGTCGCTCTACTTGCTCATCTGCTGTACGCAAGAAGTCTTGTTGCTCTTCCAATGGCCATTCCAGGTCTTTTGTCAGGAGGGCACTGAGATGCACACGGATATTGGCTAAGGGCGTTTTCAATTCATGTGCCATTGTGGTGAAGAAATCTTCGCGTGCCCGTTCGAGTGTTTTGAGATGAGTGATCTCGTGTAAAACAAGAACGGCACTAGTAATGATGCCTTCTGTATTGCGTAGTGGTGCCGCACTCACCAGTAGATACATATCCTGCCCATCTCGGTCTGGCATATGCAGTTCTGCTTCGGTTGCCTCACCCTTATGCAATGCGAGAAAGAGTGGGCTTTCTTCATACGAGATACTAGTGCCTGCAACTCCATAGGTGGTGATCTGACGCAGTAGTGGCTCATACTGTTGCCCAACGCTCCGTTTAGCTGCTACTGTTATGTCATCGTATGGCTCCAATGCTAGCCCCATGCGTTGTAGAAATTGTACCGCGTGTTGATTGATGACAATGATAGTATTGTCTTCGGCTGAAGCAAGAATGACGCCCGATGGCAGCCGTTCGAGCAATAATTCGAGCCGTGTACGCTCCATTTCCTGGGCAATCTGGGCAAATTGTAATGCTAGATTGCGTTGTGCCAGTTCTGCGGTACGGGCTTTGACTTCGGCCTCGATGCGTTGACGGGCGGCAACCTCTTTCGTGACATCATGATAAATCACGATATATGCGAAGGTATTGCCTAATTCATCGCTGATGGGTGTGTATGAGCAGCGCATCGTATATGCTTTACCATCAGCTCCCACTATTTTAAATTCATCGCTTTGCCCTTCCTCAGCGCGGCGTTCTAGCTCTGCTATCGGATCAGGGGCATCCATAACGTTCATGTGAAAGGTTGCGGTACTTCGTGCCATTGCCTCGGTGATAGGTAGGCCAATGATGTCGTCGGTCCAGCCCAGCAAGCGGCGGGCGGCATGATTTGTCTCAACAACGCTCCAACGTGGTCCATAAATGACAACACCATCAGGAATAGCTAGCATGACGTTCTTCCGTTGTTGAGCACTACGATTTGCAACACGCGCCCATTGATCGATGCGACGGAAGAGGCGCGCGTTTTCTATGGCTAGGCCCGCCTGTTGTGCGAAGCGTTCGAGTAGTTGTACCTCTTCTAATGGGAAGTCACGTGAGCGGCGATGATAGACCTCGATGGTGCCTGAGATTGATTTTGTGCGTTCCGCAACGCCCGTTCTGCGGTTGAATGAACTATTGGAGCCTTCTCCTGTCGGGCTGGGTTCATAAATTGGCACACACAGCACCGACCCTGGGCGACGAAGTTCACCTTCGTCATCCAAAAAGGGAAGTTCAAGCTCTGGATATGCGCTGGTGTTGCTGATGATAATCGCTTTGCGCTCGCGGGCAACGCGGCCCAACAATATTTGATCGCTTACTTGTGGATGCCAGTTATGATACGAAGGGTGGACACCTTTTTGTACGGCCATGGTCACGGTAAGGGGCTTGTTGGCTATGCTTTCCGTGTCTTGCTCACCCGCGATTGAAGGCGTATCAACACCAGAAACGGAGTGGTCAATCAGGAGAATGGCACAACGAGTGGAGCCTACCATTTCCTGTACGGACTGCAAAATACGTTTGAGTACCTCTGGTAACGCGTATGCCCCGGCAATGGCAGAGGAAATGTGATGTATAGCATGCAGATGAAGACGTGAACGTACGGTATCGGTGACATCTTCCACCGTAATCAAAAGTGTGTTTTCTTGAACCTGCCCACGATGTGGAGCGGCGTGTGTAGGCGGTGCTGCCGGTCGTTCTATGCAGATTTCCCAATAGGTGCGACCGCGTGCTTCCAGAAAGCCCTCATAAGGGACTTCCTGGTGTCGTATGCCTTTACCTGTTAAGACAACTTGTTGTAGGAGTGGCAGGGCGAGTTGATAGACCGCCTCTGGAAGAATATCTTCTAAGCGTTGCTCTGTTATCTCGCGTTGCTGCCACGATTTTTCTAACAAGGTGTGTAAATAAGGATTGATGTACAGAACGCGTAAGTTGGTGGCATCAAGGATAGCGACACCGACCGAGAGATAATTTAAAATGTGCTCTAGTTGCACTGCTTGCGCCAGTTTCATGTGGCCCTTTTCTAGTTCCCTACCGCATATTGTAGCTTGTGTTGTTTACCCTCTAATTATACCATCGTTTTTTCTATTCCTCAGATTTGTGCTGTGAGCCTGCGGTTCTTTCATTCCAGCTTGACCTCGGCTTTGTGCAACTTGCATAGTTCTGCTATGATGAGATACGAAGTTGAGGACAAATGTAAGTATAGCAATGAAATTGAGGGAGAGACGCTATGGAGTTGCAGGGAAAACGTGTCCTGGTGATGGGACTGGGCTTGCAAGGGTCGGGCATGGCTTCAGCGCGGTATGCCGCTCAGCAGGGGGCACTCGTGCGTGTGACAGACATGAAGTCAGCGCAGGTGCTGGAACCAAGCGTACGGGCACTGTCAGGATTACCTATCGAGTTTGTGTTAGGTCAGCATCGCGATGAAGATTTCGTGTGGGCCGATATAGTGATTCGCAATCCTGGCGTGTCGCATACCTCGCGTTATCTGCTGCTGGCACAAGAACATGGGGCGCAGATCGAGATGGAGATTGCTCTCTTTTTTCAAGCGTGTCGCGGGCGTATCATTGGCGTTACTGGCACACGTGGTAAGACGACAACATCAAGCTTGCTGTACGAAATCTTACGCGCAAGCGGAAGGGCAACGCTGCTGGGTGGCAATGTTGCTGGCGTTGAAACCCTTTCTCTTTTATCACAGATTACGCCTGAAACACTGGTGGTGTTGGAGTTGTCAAGCTGGCAACTGGAAGGGTTGGCACCTCATAAACTCAGTCCCTCGGTAGCCGTGATGACGAATATCTATCCAGATCACTTGAATACGTATAGCGGCATGGAGGAGTATGCTGATGCAAAAGCAAATATCTTCCGCCACCAGAGTCGCACAGACCTGGCTATTTTTAACTATGATAATCCTTGGACACGCCGCTTTGGGGAGGAAGCACGGGCAGAGACATGGTTTACGAGCATCGTGCAGCATGGAAGTTTCCGTCGTGGCTCTGCCAGCGTCGAACCTTTTCTGTTCACAAACACGCCACTTGCGGGGAAGCATAACCTCGAAAATATTCTGCTTGCCACCACGACCGCCCGCCGTTTAGGGGTTGCTGATGACGATATCGCTGAAACAGTGCGCCATTTCACCTCTGTGCCACATCGTCTACAGGAGGTTGATGT
The DNA here is from genome assembly GCA_038199755.1 of Ktedonobacterales bacterium. Taxonomy (GTDB): domain Bacteria; phylum Chloroflexota; class Ktedonobacteria; order Ktedonobacterales; family Ktedonobacteraceae; genus JBBPYR01. Next base: position 24,062 of record JBBPYR010000026.1, read on the forward strand.
GCTCAACGGGGTCGTCTGTATCAACGATAGCAGCAGTACGACGCCGGTTGCGGGACAGGTTGGGATTGAGGCTTTCGCGCAGCCTCTGGTGCTGGTTGCCGGGGGGAACACCAAACACTTACCGCTTGCAGAATGGCCCGCAACGATTGTTAGGCGTTGTCGCGATGTCATTCTGCTCACGGGGAGTGGGACTGATGAATTACTGCCTGCTCTTGCAGAAGAGGCACGGCGTCAGGGGGTTGCTGGTCCCGTTCGTGGCGTATTTGATGATTTTACAAAAGCACTGGATGCCGCGCTAGCATTGACGCATGCGGGCGATGTGCTGCTCTTCTCACCCGGCTTTACCAGCTTTGGGATGTTTCTCAACGAGTTTGATCGTGGAGACCGCTTCATCGCTTATATACGCTCGCTGAAGGAGCGCGGTTAAGATTTGTCAGCATTATTTTAGCTTCGTCTCCAATGGTGCGCAACCAAGCAGTTATTATGATGGGCATAGTATATTCTCGACAATGTGGCGAGCTTCGCCGTGGCAGGGGTGATTGCTGTGCTCTTTGGCCCAGGTAATGGTGGCACGGCACAATCAATATCGATGCGATGCATGATGGCGTGACCAATTCCTCTCCTAGTAGCTATGAGTGTAACAGGTGCAACACCCATATGAGCAGCTATCCCGATGATGATGGCGGTTATTTGCGCATTTTCGTCGGGCAGTATCTGCAGCATCCAGTAGCGATCTCGTAGCCTTCTCGTACGACAATGTGAGAAGCCGCATGTTTCAGCGTATCATGCGGCTTTTCTTGCGAATATTTAGGGGCTGTTATTCCAGGTACCCTAATGCTTGCAGGCGTGCCTTGATCTGCCCAAGCTCTGCTTCACTCTCATTTATTTCCCATATGGGGGCAATGTAGCCATGCAGTTCCAGGTACTCTAC
>JBBPYR010000027.1:0-51156 GCA_038199755.1 Ktedonobacterales bacterium
GATGCGGTCTTCTTGCTGCACTACGAGCTTACAGAGGAAATCATATCTTTGCAATGTGTAATTACTCACAGGTTACGAGTTAGCTTGCACATTGACTAGTGGTTTGGTCTGGACTATGCTTATCTTGATAAAGAAGTATAGGACGTTTGAACGATACAGACAAAAGAGCATATGAAAAGATGGGACATTTGACACGGTGTTTCATACCAAGAATGCTCTATACTGCTGATGTAGGTACTCTAATACACAAACTGATGAAGAGAAGTGTGATATAGGACTTGACTCAACCGTATATTATTTGTTATCTTAGTAGAGATTACATTTTATAAACTGTAAAACTCTTTCTCACGGCAAAAGCGTTGTACCGTTTCGTTTCATCTCGCTACACACACTTCCTAACATATCACGCTACATACATGTACGATGTATGCAACCTCCTCTTTTTCATGTTAGTCATTGTAATGTATCTCATGTACATTTGAGAAATAGATATGCATCTCGTCTATCCCTATAGCAACAGAACGAGAGAATCCGCATATCTATACTAGCCAAACTTCAGCAATGCTGAGGGAAAGCAGGGAGAGCGATGGGTATAAAAATGGAAAAGCCACCTGAAGATATGAACTTTTCAGAACTGGCGAGTCGCTGCTCTCAAGAGATCAACAAGTTTCGTCGCAAGGAACAGAGCGATGATAGTTATTGCCTAGAAATCTTCCGTCGCGCCCTCAAAACACATAATGAAGAAGCCTGGGCGATGTTATACAACACCTTTTCTGAGAGTGTACGGCTGTGGTTGCGTCGTCACCAATATAGAGAAGCCGCTTTACGTCATGAGAGCGAGCAAGGCTATGTTGATGATACGTTCAAGCGTTTCTGGCAATGGACGTGCAACCAGCACCTGGAGTTCGCGAATCTGGCAGGGGCGTTAAGTGCATTACATCTGTGTTTGAATAGTGCAGTTATGGATACCTTACGTGCCTACTCGCGGCCCAAAGAGGAGCCAATCCCAGAGATAAGCCTGTTCAATGATGAGAGCTTGGTGACTGAGGACAGCTATAATACAGACGAATTCTGGTTAGTAATTGCTACTATTCTGACAAATAAACGGGAACTACGAGTCATCTACCTAATCTTTCATTGTGGCCTGAAGCCAAAAGAAATCACGTTGCGCTGCCCCGGTGAATTTACTGATGAACAGGAGATTTATCGTTTGACACGTAATGCCTTGGATCGTCTACGCCGCAATAGTGGCAACCTGCGTTGGAAGCTAGGTGACGAGCAGGAATGAGTTGGGTACAACCCCAACTCATTCCTTTTCTGTGGATGATAAAAGGAATGATTTTTGTTGTTTTTCTATAATAGAAACAAGAGGCCCCAAAATCTTGTCGTCGGGCGTTTATCCATCGACATATGTATGGCGCCAACATATGACATATAGAGTATAGTAGTAGAAAGACCCCCCCAACACATAGTATTGTGGTGCCGTAGTTTGCTCCTGATTGACCGTATTAGTGAGTACGGTAGTCTTTACACAGAGCACGATAGAACATAAGGAAGACACTATGATGGACAATTGTATGAACTCGATGGCCCCCGATGATGAGGAACTTTTGAGGCACGTACTTGATGAAGAACCCTTGAGCATAGACGCGCAAGAACATCTCGTAAATTGTTCCATCTGTCAACAACGTATGGCCGATTATGCTCAGACAAATCATTTCTTGCTTTCCAAACTCTACCGCACGCAATGCCCTAGTGCAACACAGCTTAACTTTTATTGCGCCGGTAATATTTTACCAATGGATGAAACGCTGCATATTACAGAGCATCTCAAAGAGTGTCCGCTCTGTTATGCCGAGGTTGTCGATATTCGTGCAATTCTGCGTGACTTCAATCCCTTTCCAGAGGAGAATGCAGATGCACTGGCGACCCTACGTAACATGCCCAAACTGCTGCGTCGTATCGTTGCAAGCTTTGTGGACAACAAGCCACATCTCGCGGTGCGTGGCCAGTCGTCGCAGGGACAGACAGGTTGGCCGCGCCAGTATCGCGCCGAAAACGTCAATATCTCTTTGCATCTCTCGCGTGCCGCCAATGGTGATATTATGCTCCTCGGCCTTTTCACCAGCGACGACTCTGCTATGAGCGTCGATGCCTTTGAAGGGGTAATAAGCGAACTTTATCTCTCCCCAGGGCCCACGAGCCTGCCTGAACTCACCTCACAAGATGGAAATCCTACCCAACCCCTCATGACAACCACTGTCGATGACCTCGGCAACCTCGTCTTCAAATCTGTATCGCCGGGGGAATATGTACTGATCGTGCGCCTTCTCAACAGCGAAATCGTGATTGAAGGGCTGCATATCGAACATGGATGAACACTTATTTTTAAGCTACCTGCGTGACCACAGCCTTGAAGAGGGCAAGACATACCTACAAGAACACCTATCTGATCTCGAAGAAATTGCCACCGTAAGTAACGTCATTGCGGAAGATGCCCTACATCAACGCGATGTCAGCCCTTTTGTGGCCCTCAAACTCGCTGACCTGCTGATTTTTTTGGGCGATACCATTCATCAGATGCTACCACGCGCGCTAGGGCTCAAAGCGAAGGGCGACGTTTTGAACTATATGGAGCATCATCAATCCGCCATTGAGTGCTTAGATGCTGCTGGAGAAGCTTTTCTCGCTATAGGCGACGAGGTCAATTGGGCGCGTACCCGGATCGCCTGGGTGATTTCCTGTGCCTGGACCGGACGTGTCGAAGAGGGCTTACAGGGGGCTGCCGCTGCCCGCGCTGTGTTTTTGCGCCATGAAGAACGCTACTGGGCCTGTGTCATCGACCACAATACGGCAGTGGTCTACTCGCAGATGGGCGAATATCAAAAGGCACTGGAATTGTACGAACGCATGCTAGCGATCTATCCCACCCTCACGGATCAGGATGAAACCTTTATCAAACGTGCGATTGCGCTTGTTGAGATGAATAAAGGCAGAAACGTGGCTTGGCTAGGGAACTTTGAGCAGGCCTATCAGCTTGAGCAGAAGGCACAAACACGTTTTGTGGAGCTTGGGCAGATTGGACTCAGGTTAAACACGGAATTTATCCTTGCCGAATTTGATTATGTACAGGGATACTATGGCTCTGCCTTGCGCCGCTATTATCAATTGATAGACGACATTGTCCTGTATGCGTTTGATGAGCCGCTGGTGCGTGCCGAACTCTCATTGCAGATAGCTGCCTGCCTCATAAAGCTGAATAAAATCGACGAGGCTTGCCACATAGGTGCTACGGTTGTCGAGCTATGCCGTAGCTATGCCGTACCTTTGGACTTGGGAAATGCTTTGCGCGAATATGCGAATGCCCTTATCGCCGCCAATCGTTTGCAAGAAGCACTAGCAGCTCTAGAGGAAGCGGTGACGGTCTTTACAAAAGGTGGTTTACAACACCACGCCTCGATCACCCAGTTGCAGCAAGCAGAACTTCTCTTAAAAAGGCATGCTAGCGGTGAAGCCTATGCCTTGGCCCAGCAGTTAAAAGTGTATTTTGATGCCCAAGGACTGGTAGCACGCTCGGTGCGTGCAATGCTGGTGATGATTGCTGGCTTGATCGAGCATGCACGGCAAGCACAGGGCCAAGACGAGGACAACTATTATCTGTCGCTGTTGCGGGAAGCTACCTCCCTCTGTAAACAAACGAATACACTCTCACATCAACATAACTTGCAAGAGCAGACCTATCAAATACACTATCTACAAGGCCAACTAGCTCTGCTACAAGGTGATGTGCAGCGGGCAATACGGCATTATCGCGTTGCAATTGCACGTGTTGAACGTATTCTGTCTGGGTTAGCCTATGATCTTGTCCCTGCATTTCTGTATACAACTTGGAAAATCTACGAAGATATGATCGCGCTGTATTTACAGCATGGGTACTATGAGCAAGCATTTGGCTATCTGGAACAGGCGCGCTCTTTAGCACTGCGACAACACCGCAACAAATTGCACACGGCTACTATACCAGCGGAAAAGCAGGGTGGCCGCTTAGAAAGCACTCCTGCGCGGGAAGGGAATACCGTCCTTTTGCGTATCCAGCGCGAACTACGACTGTGGCAAGAAAAATATCATAGCTATAACACACTCCTTGCGACATTTGAGAACGTGGCAGATACTGGGCTCAATCGTGAGCAGATTCAAGCTGAAATCAAGCACTGCGAGGAAAAACTGTCAGAACTGTTTGACCGCGTACAACTTCAACAGGTCGATGTGCAACGAGACAACGGCAAACACAACAAGAAACATGAATATGCGGTAAGCGTAGTGAGTGTGGAACAACTTCAGCAGCAGCTCTCCCCCAATCATGTGTTACTGGCCTATTTTTTGTACGGAAAAAACATCGTTATTTTTGCATTGACCGCAAAGAAGTTCGTCACCTATGAGATTGCCGCTGGGGTGGAGCAGCTAGAGCGTCTCTTGCTTACCTTGCATATGCATTGGCAACCGTCAAGTTGGCCGAGCATTCACAAGCCCACACAGGTAGCGGTACGACGACTGCTGCACAAATTACAGCAACTCTTACTTGCTCCCATTGCTTCACTTCTCCCTGAGTCAGCAGGTACGATTACGGTCGTGCCCTATGGCCCACTGCACAAACTACCATTTCACGCACTCCACGATGGTACACACTTCTTAATCGAAAAATATCAGGTGAGCTATCTACCAGCGAGTAGTACCTTGTCCTTGTTCGACAGAAAGTCGGTGGCGCAGGCACAAACAGATCAAGTGCAAAAGGTTCGGAAGCTGCCGCTTGTGCTGGGATATTCCGAGCAAGGACAGTTACCTATTGCGCTCGCAGAGGCAAAAGATATCGCGGGTTTGTTGGACGGGCGATGCTATCTGGAACAGGAGGCGACGATTGCACGACTCAACGCCGAAGCGAGTGGTAGCCCAATAATTCATATTGCTACACATGGCCAAAGCAGGATGGATAAGCCCAATTTTTCGTTTGTGCGGTTGGCTGATGGACAATTGAACGCGATTGATGCCTTTAGTTTGCCGCTAAAGGGGTGCCAGTTGGTGACGCTGAGCGGCTGTGAAACGGGACTAGCACTCAGTGGTGGCGGAGATGAGCAGCTTGGTTTGGGGCGTGCCTTTCTTGCCGCTGGAGCAGACTCGCTCGTTATGAGCTTGTGGACAGTGGAGGATAGCGCAACCAACGAGTTGATGCAGCGTTTTTATCACCATCTTTTGCAAGGGGACACAAAAATACAGGCATTACGGAAGGCGCAGTGTCATTTCATCAAGCTCAATGATGCTCCATGGAGTCATCCTTATTTCTGGGCAGCTTTTCGCCTTGTTGGGAATACTGGTCAACTGTACCAGTCACAACAATAAGGCTCTAAAAAAGCAAGGTGTAGCGTTTGTATAGAGAAATTTATGGATACAAGTTATGCAATGCATTCATGGAGGTAAAAGACTTACTATGCCACAGATGTCGCAAAGGCCAATTGTAACCCTTCCCATGGTGGTGTACTGGCAAGAAAACCAAGTTGCCATATCTCTAGAGTCTCACTTACCACTGGGAGCTGACCCGGTTGATACGCTGAAATCGCTCAATTTAGCGGTTCTACAGAAGTTGATGCAAATGAACGGTTTGCAGCTACAATCTTTTCAAGACGAAGACCTTCCCTATCCGACCACTTCACCCGTGCAGACTGGCAACGGAGGTACCCATGGGGATGGGGACGATGATGAGGAAGACGAGGATGAAGGGCGAAAAGGGGAAAGTTCTTTGAGTGGGCTGATTACGGGGATCGCGCAGGGGTTGATTGACGAGGGGCAAGAATTACTCGATAGGGCGCAACAATTGGGCAAGGATATGGTAGAACGCTCCGCTAGCTCTCGATCTAGCCATACCGCTTCTTCCTCTTCTGATGCAGGCTCTATCGATGATCTCAATAGTGTTCGCGGGAAGTATCTGTTTCGTTCGCCACGTGCTGACAATAAAGCGGGAACGAGCGTCTTAAGCTTCTTCCGTGTTGCGCCAGTGGGTATGTCCCTTGGTGCAACTATGATGGCAGCGCGCATGAGGGGTGCTGCTATGAAGGATGCAACTGCTGCAAGTCAGATGTATGAGGGAGACAATACCTTAAATGCAGTGAAGATCATTAATAGTAATCTTGATTACTTGCAAAAATCTGGTGTTCCAGTGATGGCTGCTGCACCAAACTGGTTAAATGGTGGGACACCTGTCTGGGGTTGCGGCACACATGGTTGTCCCGTTTCTCCGCCCATCCCTGTGACGGTAGACGATATTGATTCGAACTGCAACGGAAACTGGAAGCTTGAGTTTACCAATCTGCCAGAGCAATCGCCATTGCTAAACGCAAGTGGGAACGGTGTGACGGTGTTAGTATTGGATACGCTCCCATTAGCAGCACAAATTTCGGCTGCGGCTGCGGCTGATGCTAGCAATGCATTGTTGCAAGATGTGAATACAAATGTGACGATCAACTATGTCACATTGCCAGATAAGGTTGAAATTCCTAATCCAGAGCAGCCTGCCACGGGTAAAGACATCTACGGGCGGCTCGTTGGTTTTCCGATGAATGACCATGGCACATTTGTTGCCGGTGAAATTCGTAACCTTGCCCCTGATGCCCATGTCGAATGTATCCGCGTGTTGAACGACGCGGGCGTGGGGACAACGGGTATTCTGACTGATGCACTGGCGAAGATACAACAACGGCTGCTGGGTGATCCCAACGCAGGAACGCCACTGCATTTGCCTCTGGTCATCAATTTGAGTCTGGTGACCACGCCTTCTGACGAAGAACTCTTTGCGCCGGGCTCTCCCTTTGGCCGAGATGAGATTTACCTTTTGCGCGATGGACTGCACACCGCGATGCTCAGCCTTGCTCAGTTGGGGGTGATCTTCGTGGCATCATCGGGCAACGACTCTGATCTTCGACCTGACGCGAGTATGGCATTGAAGAAGGAATGGTCCACTCCTGATGCCAGCCCCATGGTCATGGATCCCGCATCTCCCTCTGAAACTGCTCCCATGCCTGCTGTGGCAATGGATGCGCCGATGCTGCGTTTGGGTGCGCGTTTCCCCGCTGCTTTTGCCTATGACCATCCTTATGTCGGACATCCAACGCTGACACGTATTCCCGGCGTTATTCCGGTGGGAGCCATCAATGGACAGGGCGTAGCAGCGACCTACAGCAACTATTCAGGTGTTGATGGTATCAATACCTATGGTGGCGAGGTGCCGACACCAAAGCCTAATCCTGAGGTGGTACCCCTGCTCGCGAAGGTGGTTACGGATGTTGAGCGACCAATTGATGCCGTCCGAGGTGTGTATACAAGCACGCGCTATCCTTACTTGTCAATGGATGATATCTTGGATTATACGTTACCAGTGCCAGTGCCGGTGCTACTACACCCGTATCCAGACTATCCAAATCCTGATCCATCGGCGCTACACCACATGACGCAGCGTGCAACCTGGGCATATTGGTCGGGAACCTCGTTCGCCACGCCGATGGTTAGTGCGCTGGCTGCACGCGTGCTCGAAGTGGACGGCTCCTCGGTTGGTGATGCCATGCGCAATAAGCTCGAAGGTGCCTCGCAGGTCGCGGATATATGGAATCGGTTGGAGAATGGTACGGCTGATACGCATGGCTATGTGGTAGGGGTGCAACAGGTGTGTGATACAGCGGAGGCACTGCTTGGGCGGGAATAGTTGTTCTGTTTCCAACCAATGGGGATGGATAGCCTGAGATGAATACACTGTGTTCATCTCAGGCTATCCATCCCCATTGGTTGGAAAATTGATTCTTCTCTGTTTTTGCGTTATCTGATACAATAGCTGCGAATAAAACATGACTGTGGGAGAATAGGGATGGATGCAATAGAGATGCCTGCCGAGGAGCAGCCGAGCAAAGGAACCGCAACCCTACCTGATGCGGATAACACGCACCTCGACTCGTCTTTCTTCTATCAGAAGGACCCGCCGTTTGTGCTGCTAGCTGATCGCTTGCATTTGAACGAGTTCGCTGTCGCAGGTATTGCTATCGTTACGTCGGTGTTGGTGTTGTTTGGGCTTGGTGCGTTCTTTAGCGTGTTTGATACCAACTATATCATTCGCAGTTCCTTACAGACCTTCATTGTGTTTCCGCTATTGGCCTATTTCTGCATGCGTATCCCGCAGGAGATTGCTACCCTCTTCAATACCTTCGTTGAGCACAAGGTGATTGGTGAGCAGCGGACCGACCGCACTGGCCCTGCGAGTTATGAGGACTTTGTTGAGCTTTTGATTGCCTGGGTTGATCGTAGTTGGTGGACGCTGATTGCGCTGGGCATAGTGATTATTTTCTGGCTCTACCGCTTATTGGTGATTGAGCCGACGCTGACATCTCCGGTCGAACACGCACAGTTCTGGCTACGCATCGCGATTCTGGCGTTGTACTCTATCATGATCTATTCGGTGGCTCTGGCTGCTCTTCGCCTGGTGGTGACATTGATTTTCACCAATATCCTGTTTCGCTCGTTTAAGATTGTCGTCAATCCGTTACATCCCGATGGTTCGGCAGGCCTGGGCGTGATGGCACGCATGTTGGGGATCAGTGTTGGCTTTATCACGACAATGGGAGCTGCGGCTATCGTCATGAACGCAGCCTTCTTGTCTCCAACCTTTTCTATTACGGTCTCCAGCATCTCCGTTGCCAGCTGGGAGGCGATAGGCGTGAGTATTTTGTATCTTGCTCTGGCACCGACGCTGCTGGTGGGCTGGCTGCTGGCCCCACACGATGCCATGCAAGAGGCATTAAATGAGGCACTACAACCGCTTGCAGACCAATTTCAATCGACCATTACCGCAGATCAACCGTCGTCGAATGCTAGTGCTGACGAGATCAAGAAGGGAACGGATCGTCTCTCGGAACTCAAACGACGCTATGATTTGCTGCAAGATACCTTTCCCGTCTGGCCTGCACAGATCAATCAGATCCGCCGTCTGGTCGCCACTATTAGCCTGCCCGCTGTAATTACCTTCCTGTTATCACTACCTCAAACCTATAAGGCGATTTATGAGTTTGTTGCCAGTGTGTTTCAGATTGGCGGACATTAGATTTTAGGGCTTCGGCAAATTGGCTTTCCAAAAACTTGACTTTTGGCTCATTTTATGGTAATATTGATTTTGTAGTCACATCCTCGACTACGCAAGAACTCCCCACTTTCACATAGCTCTTCATTCTCTCTTCCCTTTTTGGAAAGGACCTCTTGTTGTATGTCTTTAATACCCCCAACCTCTTCAACCACACCGCTCCCGCCCACGCCGCTGCTTCCACCAGTCTCCGCGTCATCTTTGATGCCCTCACTCGCTCAGATAACGCCGCAGACCGCATCGCCAACTCATGCCTTTCCCACAAGCATGCAGGGACGCTGGCTCTGGTTTGGTTTGCAGCAGTTCACACGGGTACAATGGGAGCAGGTGTGTACACAAGCCGCTAGCTGGCAGTTGCAAGGCTTGCATCCTAAGATCGCTGATGGCATCAATCGCTGGTATGACGACGCTGGTTTGCAAATGCTCAAGCAGGTTGCCGCCGCGCACGGCTTGCATGTCGCACCCTATCATTATTGCTATGGGCCACAATTTGGCGCGGCACAGATTAGCAACGAGGCACAGATATCGGCGTGGGCTGGACACGTCTTTGGCGCGGTCATTCCCGATATCGAGGATCAATATATGGGCCAATACACGAGTGCGGAAAGCTTCGCACGTCAGGTGCGGGCGCAGTATGATGGCTTGTGGATGCCCACGCTCTACGCTAATCCTCTTGTTCATCCGGTGCCCCTACTCGCCCTCAATCCTTTTATAGATGCATGGCTGCCACAGGTGTACTTCGCTGAATGGAATGGTAATGCACAAGTGGCGATTGAGTATGTCTATCCACAATGGCATACGTTCGACCAGCGTGCGCAGCAGCAAGGACAGCAGGGTCTCAAGCCTATTTTGCCAATTATCGCGCTGGAAAATGGGCTTGCTCACGATCAGGTGACGGCGTTCTTGTCGCTGATGCATGGTTATGGCTATATCGGCTTCTGGCACTATGACAATTATGCGCCGTATGCGGATACTATTCTGCATGCACCTATGCCCGTTGCTCCAACACAGCCGCCCGTTTCTGCGCCACCAACACAGCCTGCACCGCTGACCTTTAATGCAGATGATCGCCAGTTATGGACGTTGTATAAAGAAATTGCTTTGAATGAACAGGCGGCAATAGAGAAGAGCTGGTTACGTGCCCGCTATCAACATGGCTTGAACTTTGGCCCACCGTTAGAAAATGAACACAAAGTCGTGCGTGGTGTACGCACCTATATGGAGCAACAATTTAGTGCAGCCCGCGCCTCATATGAACTAGAGACAGGCCTGCTCACATGGTGGACCGCTAACGGACCTGTTCGCCTGTGATACGCGTCAGGACCATGGTAGGTGATTGCCACTTATAAAGACAACACGAGGGCTGTAGCCAAACAGTGGCTACAGCCCTCGTGTATTAAGAAGATTAGTGTTAGGCCATTGAGCCTAGCGTTACAAAAACTGTGGTGTGTCCAGTACGCCTAGCATCCTGCACTGCCACAATTGCGTTAGATGCGGGTCGCACGTCTGCCGGAGAAGGCGCGCAGAATGGCGATCAGGATACAAGCACCGATGAAGGCAACGACGATGCTACCCCAGAAACCAAATGCTGCACCGGGGAAGAGCAAGCCTGCCAGCAGACCACCAATGAAGGCACCAACAATACCGACTATGAGGTCGCCAAGGATGCCATAACCACCGCCACGCATCACCACGCTAGCCAGGAAGCCAGCAATCAGACCTACGACGAGCCAGGCAAGAATGCCACCGGGATTAAGGTCGGCAGCGAGTACCAATGTTGCAAGTGTTACCATTTTGAATATTCTCCTTTTACAGTTTTACTGTTCTCTGATCCATATTTATGCAAATGCTGCTATAACAATAAATTCAATATTGCCTTTATCAATAAGGCCGTGTGCATTTGCTGTCTCTATAATAACCTGTAATTGCTTGAAAGACAAGTCAACAATAGGGCTTTAGAAGGACTCTAAGTAGGCGTTAAACGCTTCTTAAGAATCTTAATGTTCTATATAAATACTATATAATGTGTTAAGAATCTAATGAGTTTCTGTGAAAGCTTTGTCTCTCTCTTCTTCTTTTTGCAAAACGCTGGCGCACCCTGCTCACCTGTCCCTTTGGCCGTTGCGCTGCTAGGCCCATATGTCGTACCTTATGAAGGCGTGTCACGAGGGCGTGATGCGGCGTGTCACTTTAGCCAGGAGAAAAAACGTTTATGCCATTGGTATCCGGTCCATCGGACTCACCTCTGCAAGATGATAAAAAGCCAGTACCTGTTCATTCGCTTGCCTCTTCTTTCTTCCGTTTACCGAGAAATGTGTATTTACTACTGGTGTTCACTACAGGTAAGGGATTTCAATTGAGTATAACGGCGTTAACGCTCAATTATTATGTCCATAGTCTGGGCTATCATCCCGATTTTATTGGTGTGTTTAGTGCGATGCCCGCGCTTGGGGCACTGATTGGTGCTGTTCCCGCTGGTCTGATGGCCGACCGGATTGGGCGCAAGCCGGTGCTCTTGCTAACGGCTGTCCTGACGCCCCTCTTTCTGGCGGTGTGTGGGCTGGTTACGTCAGCTCCGCTTTTGTTGGTTGCTGGCTTGCTACAGGGGTTTGTGTCAACTGCGTATTGGGTGACGAATCTGCCCTTGCTAGTGGAAAGTACGACGGAGCGACAGCGCGTTGGTGTGCTGGCACTGAACAGTTTTTTGCTGCTTGGCATTGGTGCGTTAGGAAATCTTTTGGGCGGTGCCATTCCTGAGTTTGTGGCGGGCATTTTGCACGTTTCGGCGGCCAGCACGTTGCCGTTGCGTTGGGGGGTATTCACCGCTGCCCTCTTCACGTTTGTCTTTGGGCTGCCACTCTGGTTTTTGCAGGAAGCAAAGCATGAGCGACGTGACATACGGACGGCTGCTCGTGCGGCTGCACCTGTTGCGGCAAATGGGTCAAAGACATTGGGGCATTGGCCTGTCCTGCTCTTTGTGCAATTGTTGTTGCCTGACCTCGTCTTTACGATGGGTGAGGGGTCTGTGGTCGCGTTGCTACAACTCTACTTTATTCTGCGTTTTCAGTTGTTGCCCGGCACACTGGGCATCATTTTCACCTTTTCGGGTCTGGCGGGTGGCATCTTCTCGCTCACGGCTCCGCTCTTCGTCAGACGCTGGAGCAAGCTGCGCCTGATTACGACAGTGCAGTATCTGAGCGCACCACTGATGCTGTTGATCGGTTTTTCTTCCACGCTGCCAATGGCCATAACGGGGGAGTATGCGCGCTCGTTTATGCGTACGCTGATCGAGCCAGTGTATGCCGCCTTCGCGATGGAGCAGGTGTCAGATCGGCAACGGGCAACCCTAGCAGGTTTTTATTCGGTGACGTGGAGTGTGGGTTTTAGCGTTGGCCCCACGATCGGCGGCTGGCTGCAAACCAATGTGAGCCTCTCAATGTCCTTTGTCTTTGGCGCGTTCTGCTTGTTGCTGGCACCAACCCTCCTGCTGCTGTTCTTTGGCAAGCAACTCAAACGCGCCGCATAGGGAATAATTGATAACAATCTTGCCTTCGTGAAAGAAAAAAGTAGATGAGAAGAGAGTCGCATGTCTAAAAAACAACCATCATCCCGTGCGCCTAAAGCTCCGCAAATCCCCCGCCAGATGCTGGCAAAGGAAATCTCACATGGCACGCTACAGAGCCGCGAACGCTATAGCGGTCTGAAACTTACATCAGGCAACTTTGCTGGGCAGGTTGCTGAACGCCTTGTTTTTGAAGAATGCCTACTCACCCATATTGAATTGAGCAGTACCCACTTGAGCAACGTGGAACTGCTTGATGTGCGCTGCTCCGACTGCAATCTCGCCAACGCAGTGTGGACACCTGCGATCTTCCAACGTGTAGAATGGTTGACCTGCCAGATGACCGGACTGATCCTGAGCGAAGCTAATTTCCAAGATGTGCTCTTCAAAGAATGCAACGGCAGCTTTGCTCAGTTTCGTTTTGCGTCATTTCAACGCGTACACTTTATGAACTGCAATCTGGTCGAAGCCGATTTCCAGGAAGCTGATCTCTCCGGGGTGAGCTTTATAAACTGCAACTTGAGCCGCGCTGATATGTCGAAAGCCAAACTCAACGGGGTCGATCTGCGCAGTTCACAGATTGAGGGATTGCACATCGGTGCTCAGGAGATACAAGGGGCCATTATCAATCCAACGCAGGCAGTCGCTCTGGTACAGGCCCTTGGCGTCATCGTGAAATGGCCGTCAGAAGAATAGCTTGAAGGGTAGCATGTATGGTGTCTATCGTCTTCCATGATAAAGCTTCATGCGATACACCATAGACTACGGCATGTCAGTTCATTTCAATAGAGGTGTTCTGCACAAGCGCAATGCCTCAACCGCACGGGGGATAAATAGTCCCAAAAGTGATAGAGTCCACAGCTTTTTTGTGTGTACTATTGTATACTGCGGATAATCTGCGTGGTCAAGTGTTGTATTTTTTGAGGGAGTTATGAATGCGCGCAAGCGTAGCCGATAGGAAACATTCTTCTAGCAAGCAAGCCACCCATTCTTCTTATGTGGAAGCATCCCAACAAGCCGCCATGTCTATGAGCACACCCGCGAGTTATCAAGGGGGAAGTGGCAATAGCAGCTATTCTAATGTTGCATATAGAAAGCCAGTACAAAAACAGCCGTTCTCGTTTTCGTTCTTCCCTGAAGAGGGTTGGCTGGCCCTTATTCTATTAGCGGTCGCCATCTATTGTGTGGTGGCAGCGATTGTCGGGGCGGGCTGGATTACCCATAGTCGTGTGTTGTTCTGGACACCCGCTGCGGGCTTGCTGGTCGGTCTGGTGGTGGCGAAAATACCACGTCTACCCCAGGCGGTTCTTCATGTTGCGGCCTGTTTGATCGGGTATTGGTTCTCGATCTGGTTGACTAGTGCCGTCGCCTTTCATGTAAACTGGCTGGTATTGCTCAGCAGCCTGCGCGCTCTTGTGCTGGGTGGCTTTTCACCCACACTCATGCAAAATGAAACCGACCTTATCTTTTTCTTCTATCTTGCGTTTTTGTGTTACTTCCTGGGTTACTTTGGTTGCTGGCTGATCTATCGCGCCCATCTGCCGTGGTTGGTGGCGTTGGTCTATTGCGCTATTATGCTGGTCAACCTGAATGGTTCTAGCAAGCAGGAGCAGTTATATTATCTGGTGGTGGTGATGCTGGGCGCACTGCTGTTACTGATCGCCCGTACCAATTTGACCTATCAGGTGCAGCAGTGGAAGCTCAACGGCTTATACACTGATCGAAACTGGATGCGTAACATCACGCGGCGCAGTATGCAGATTGCCTCGGTGATTACCTTGCTTGTGTTGTTGTGTACCATTCTTTTGCCAATAGTAGCGCAACCTGCCTCTGGCCGTGTCTTATGGAATGGCCTGGACAATGCATGGAACAATATTTTGAATGGGCACTTTTCCTGGCAAGACCTGGGGAAGATCACCCAGCCGTACCAAGCACCAGTCAACTTCTTTGGCGATCAATTGACGATCACTGGCTCGATCCATCTGCCAACGGGGGAAGTGTTGTTCTATACGAGTACAGGTGGGCCACGTAACCTCGAAGGCTTTACATTTAACATCTTTGATGGCCATACCTGGACATCCGCGTTAGCAGGCTCGAATGGGCAGACATATGATGCCAGTGCGTCGCTTCCGCCCGATGTATCTACCGCTAAGCCGATGACCGTTACAACGTTGGTAAATATGGTGCAGCCGCCCGAAGGGGTGAAGCATTACCTTTTTGCGCCCGCCCAACCATCGGCCTTTGATGTGCCCGTCGTCGTGTATGGGGATGTCACAGCCGCGTCGTGGGCGCAGCAAAGCCCTGTGCGAGCAGGTGAACGCTATCAAGTCTTTTCCACCTTGCCCACGGCAGACATTCAGGCCTTATCCAGTATTCCATTGCCGCAAAATGACCCCAACTTTTGGCAGCAAGACGCGAACGCGAATACACTCTCGGCCACCTATGAGCAGAAGCCGCGTGATCTTTCGCAAAATGTGTATGCACTGGCAAAGCAATGGACGGCGGGTGCCAAGGATACCTATACGGCGTTGAAAATGTTGGAGGCCCATCTTGGCGATCCACAGGTATTTATCTACTCAGTCGATAATGCCCCCATTCCCGCCACTATTGATGTCGTGGACTGGTTGTTGCAAACACGCACAGGGTATTGTACATACTATGCCAGTGCGATGGCGGTAATGGCCCGCATCTTAGGTATTCCCACACGTATTGTGAATGGGTTTAGCCACGGACACCTGGATAAAAATATCAATGCCTGGGTTGTGAATGGAGACGATGCCCATACCTGGGTGCAGGCGTATCTGCCGGGTTATGGCTGGATTAGTTTTGACCCGACACCGGGGTTTGCGCCTGTCAGTGCGAGTGGCCCCCATCCACAGCCCTCGCCTGTGGCAACGCATCCTGCGCAACCCAAACCGACAACGACACCAACGACAAAACCTTCTCCGACCGCGAAGCAGACGCCCACCGTGCCACCCACGAATGTGCAGGGACCCAAAACTCCTAGCTCTTTTGCTGGTCTGCACGTCAATCAGGGCATGCTAGCATGGTTCTCCGTTCTCGTTTTGTTTTGCTCGCTACTCTTCTTCTGCTATGCGCTTGCTTCATTCTGGTGGCGTAGACTCTTCACTGGTTTGAAACCGATCGCGGGTGTGTTCAAACGGCTTTCGCTGCTGGCGGGGCTGGCAGGTCTGCCGCCACGCTCAGCACAAACGCCCTCTGAATATGGTTTCATGTTGAGCAAGCATGTGCCACAAGCCTCGCATCAGCTCTGGAATTTGACGCAGTTGTTTGAGCGCGAACTTTGGGGCGGGCCTCAGCATGCTCCAGACGCCCATCAAACCGCCTATGCCGAGCGTCTCTGGAGCGAACTACGGACTTTCCTCCTCCGCCTGACAATGAGACGGTTCAAGAAATAGCGTCCGAGCAAACGAGAAAAGAGCAGCCACACAGGAATAGCACTATGTATTTTGTGTGGCTGTTTTTCTCACTACCACAATCGCTTATTTCTTGAATTTGCACTCATGAATGTATCAATGAACGTTACTCTTTCTAGCCCACCTCGTCTTTAGAAAAAGGAAGGGTAGGGCAGGACATACACTGTCCACTGGTGATAGAGAGAGGGGTAGAAATATATGACACAAGAGCTTTTAATGGAATGTGCGTATGATTGGGGAAAAGTCTTTCGATTATATCGCGATCACGTACAAATCCATGATACGACATACGCTCTGAGTGATCTTTTGTCGGTAGAGCCGACATACCACCGTTTTATGGGTGTTTCTTCAGCACGGCTCATCTTGCAGTTCAAGGAGCAAACACTCACACTACGCGGTATTGCAGAGGTAGATGCCTTGCGTCAAGCGGTTGTTTTTCTTGATGCTTGCGCTCTGCACCATGATAGCGCGATTGAGCCCATTACCGAGTATATACCGAGTTTGTATGATGCTTATACACAGCAACAACGACACACAGATGATGTGTCCCAGGAACCGACGCGGCCAGTTGCCACACCACCTATACAGCTACAGCGAAAACGCTCTCAGCAGATGAGCGAAACGAGCCAACAAGCCACGCGAAGCTTACGCGAGCATCATGCAGATATAAAGCTCCTAATGCAGCGTTTTAAGGACCGCCCTTTGCCAACGGTGCCTGTGCCGTTACGCCTCCAACGTGATGAATATGCCCTGTATGTAATACCTGCAACAATTTGTCAGGAGACGGCAGAGCGCAGTAGTCATAGGGGGCATGGTCGGCAGAGTAGTACTTTTGAACCTAAAGACCAGGGAATGCTTATATTCACGAGTCGGCGTGTAATTTATATGGGACGTACCGGACAACTCACAACTGATTATGCTCGCTTATTACGAGTCTCATATCAACAAGACAGTGTAACAATTCATACTGAACATTGGCACGAGGGCAACGTTTTTGCGGTGCGCCGTCCATTGGAATGCTGTATATACCTCGAAGCAATTATAGAATGTTTTCGCGAAGAATGGTCTATGCTTCCTGCTAGCGATGAGGGCCAGCAAGCCGCAAGTGTTTCAGAGGTTGAGCAACCACATGTTGTCACAGAATATCCTTATAACAATACTTCTACTATAGATAGAGCATTTGTTGCGGCGGCTCCAGCGGCTGCTATGGCAACTGCATCGTCCATTGGCATAAGCGATTGGACGGTTGCTGAATAATCTTGACGAGCCAAAACGAATATGTGGGGGGAATGGATAGGAGTAGATGAAATGATTGATACGTTTATGGCAGTCTGGAATCAGCAACAAAAGAGGCGCGGACTTACACTCTTCACTGTTTTTCTTGTGATGTGTATCAGTGTATCCCTACTTTTGGTTATAGGCAGTAATTTGTTCGGGCAACATCACACACCACGAGGTGGCGGATCACATCCGGTCGCGGCAGCCCAGACAACTGTGACCGCGCCCTCGACTGCAATGGCTGTGACAGCTACTGCAAGTGTGGGAATAACGCCGACGGTAAGCGTGCAGGCACAGACTTGTATTACGACACCTGCCGTTCGCGCATCAGCTACAGATAATGTGAATGTCAATGCGAACAATAGGCAAGTCACGGCCACCACATCGCTCAAGGGGAAGGGGCCAGCGATCACCCCGACAACACAGCCAAAGATGACCCCAACCCCTAAGCCGACGGTTCGTGTGACGCCAGTTGTGACGCCAACTGCTGTACCGACAAGCGTTCCTACTGTGGTGGCGACGCCACCACCTTCGCCAACCGTGGTAGCAACACCTACGGATATGCCAACCGTGGTAGCAACGACGCCCTCGCCGACTGTGGGCACAACGGCAACACCCAGCGTTATAGCTGTTGTGACGGCAACACCCAGTGTGGTAGCTGCTGTGGCAACGAGAGATACGCGCGATGGTGGAGGCGGACCAGGTGTACCAAGTGGGCAAAATGGTGGAGGTGGACCAGGCGGGCCGGGTGGAGACCCCACTAGTACCAGTGTGGTGCAGGCACAAGCTACTCAGCAGGGAACGCTGGGGGGTGGCAAGACTGGAAAAACCGACGGTGGCTGCCTGACTGGAAGTATTGGCATACTTACTACACCAGATGCGCTGACGACGATTGGACGCAATATCGGCGTTATTCTGGGAGGTGGCTTGTTAGGAACCATCCTTTTTTATGCCGCGATGGGTGTTGCGGTGAGGAAAAGAATGTCCAGCTAGAAAAAGAGCGGCCTCCGTTTTCGAGGCCGCTCTTTTTTATGCTGATTTTTTAATCGTACTTTCTGCTAATACCGGCCCCTTTGGTGAGAGGGGTGTTGCCTGTGGCCCTGCTTCTATACTAATGGCTGCAGCATCAAAACCCTTCACGTTGCCAGGATAACCAATGGTGGCGACCCCGTTGTTCATATTGAGCAAGCCGATACTGACGGGTTGCTTGCCCTGAATGAGCCAACCTTGGTAGACTTGTGCTCCCTGCGCTTGACGCAGACCACGTACCTTGATGACCGTGACATCTTGTTGTGGGAAGTAGATGACATCGCCTGTAATAGTTGAGTTGGTGGCTAAGCCTTTCATCGCGTACGTTATGGGCGTGTTGCCAGATAACGCACTTATTTGGTGTTGTAAAGAGATATTCCACGCGGTCAGACCACCAGAAAGCAGAAAGAAGATCACAGCGGCAGCCGCGATGAGCGGCGTACCCCAACGTTGCCATGTCGAGCGACGGCGCATTGGTTGTGGGCGTGGGGTCAGCGGTATGGGCTGTGTTGGCTGCACTGTTGAGCTACGGGTATCGCTGATAGCAGACAACACCCGTTCCTTGAGGGCAGGTGATGGGTCGATCTGATGAACAGATAACGGTAAAAGGTCCACTACCGAACGTAATTCACGTATTATCTGAGGGCAGTTGGGGCATTGTGCCAGATGCTCATCGGCCTCGCGCCGCTCTTCGGGCGTAATGGCATCTAACACGTAAGCTCCCGACAGCTCTTCTAATTCTTCACAGGTCATAGTGGCCTCTCCATTTCATCGTATTGACCTTTATTACGTCAGAAATTGCTGAGTAGATTACATTATAGGAAATAAGGCACTAATTGGCTAGTTGTGAGAAGGTTGCTTGCTTTTCTTGTATCTTATCACACTATATAAAAATACGTTTTTCCCCGCAACGAGTTCTATCCCACTTGATTATGGGATGTTTGCGGTCAAGCAGGATGGAGAAATGGTGAAACGGCTATTGGATGCCCACAAGTGACATCCCTACTGGGAACGCGGATGCCCACAAGGGACATCTCTATTGAGTTGCGCTTTTAGGCCGGTCAGGATGGTGCTGAGGCGGATGTGGGCGCGTTCCGTCAGGGTGGGTGCGTAGAGGGCCTGTGTATAGGCATCGATAAGATGTTGCGCGCTTTGGAAACGGAAGGCGGGTTCTTTTTCCAACGCGCACAGCACAACTTGTTCAATGGCACGTGGGAGCGTGGTGTTGATAAGTGATAGGGGCATTGGTTGCTCATAGAGATGTTTGCGGCAGATATCTATAGCGTTCTCGCCATCAAAGGGAACAAAGCCGGTGAGCATTTCGTAGAGCAGAATACCCACCGCGTAGATGTCGCTGCTTTCGCTGCCATATCCCTGATACAGTTCTGGTGCCATGTAGATTGGGGTGCCCATGATGCGTCCATTGACAATGGTTTCTTCATCAATAATCGCGGCGATGCCGAAGTCTGCCAGATAGAGATGGCCATCCTCGTCCAGTAGAATATTGCTTGGCTTGATATCACGGTGTAATAGGCCGCGCTCATGCATGTATTGCACGGCGGTTCCCAGTTGTTCCAGTAGGGACCCAGCCTCTTCAATGCTCAATACTTCTTTGGCGAGCCGATCCTGAAGTGTGCCGCCAGAAATATAAGGCATGACGAGGTAGGCGTAGTTTTCTTCATAGCCAACATCGAGCAAGGGCAATATATGCTCATGGTGCAGCATGCTCATAATCTCTACTTCACGCTCAAATTGCGTGCGCAAGCGACTGTGCCTGTCTCCTGCCAGATCAACGATCTTGAGTGCAACCAGCTGTTGTGTTTGTTCATGATAGCCCAGATAGATGCTTGCCATGCTGCTCTGCATCAAGTGGCGGCGCAAGCGATAGTGGCCGAGCAGTGCGCCGGGCTGGAGCTGCTGGCGATGTGAGGGATGTACGAACTGTTTCCCACTGGCATGTGACGCGTCAGGCGTAGTGTGTGTATCAACGTGAGCAGCTATCCGTTGCTGTGGGGATGAGCTAAATGCATGCTGAGATGTAGGTGTGGTGCGTTTAGAAATAGTTCGCATCGCTTGTGTTTCCTGTCCTCAAAATAATAGAGCGTTGTAAATACTGCGGAGTTAGACGACAGGCCAATAAAAAAGTCACTATAAAGGAGAGATGACAATGACACCCGTGCTAAGTGCTCAGCACGGGTGTCATTGTCATCTCTCCTTTATAGAAAGGCTGGCTATTAGGAGAACAGATGTACAGGCGAGGCTGGCAGTGCTATTTTGCTTGCTGACGGTATATACTGCTCTACCCACAGTTGGAAGATGAGCAGTTGCCACAGCTTATGCGCGTGGTCGCGGCTTCCATTCAGATGCTCTTGCACGAGTCGCTGCACATAGCTAGGTGAGAAGATGCCTTGTTCTTTGAGGCGCGCAGGTGCCAGCGTATCTTGTAGCAGGTCGCGCAGCTCATTGCGTAGCCACAGCTTATAAGGAATGTTGAAGCCGAGCTTGGGCCGATGCAAGGTTTCATAGGGCAACTTACTTTTGACGACCTGGCGTAGCAGGTGTTTGCTTCCCAGCTTGTGCATGCGCAGCGACGTGGGGAGACGTGCCGCGAACTCGACCAACGTGTAGTCGAGGAAGGGACCGCGTGCCTCAAGTGAGTTTGCCATGCTCATGCGATCTACCTTAAAGAGAATATCATCTGGCAGGTAGCGTTTGATATCCACATATTGTTGCTGGTCAAGCTGCTGGGAACTGCCACTACTAGCAAGTAGCACGAGCAGGCGTGGATCGCAGGCTGGAATGCGTTCCTCATCTGAAATAGTGAGGAGTTGTGCGAGTTCGTCGTCTTGCCAGAAGAGTTGCCAGCGCGTGTGTTGTAACGCTGGCGGCAGGGCTGCGCCATGCAACAGGCGACGTGTGCTGTTGAGAATACCCTTCTTTTTGGCCGTCGGTGGAATATGTGCCGCGAGTGTGCCGATGCGTTGCCGCAGTTGCTGTGGCAGGTGGTCGAGCGTCTGGGCAGCAAAATGCTGTGCGCGGTAGGTATCATAGCCTGCGAAGAGTTCATCGCCGCCATCGCCAGCCAGAACGACGGTTACATGTTGCCGTGCCATCTGCGACACTAGATAGGTAGGGAGTACTGAGGCGTCGGCAAACGGTTCGTCAAGCATCGTCGTGATGTGTTGCAGCAAGTCTTGAATGTTGGGTTGCAGAACTTCTTCATGGTGCTCCGTCTGAAAATGGCGTGCAACCAGGCCAGCATACTCTAATTCATTAAAGGTCTTTTCCCCAAAACCAATGCTGAATGTTTTGAGTTGGCGTGTGCTCGTTTCGGCCATCATCGCCACGACACTACTAGAATCGGTGCCACCGCTCAGGAAGACACCAAGTGGTACATCACTGATAAGTCGACGTTTGACGGCAGCTTTGAGTAGGCTTGCGAGTTCCTCTTCGTAGTTTGCTAACGAGCGGCTATTCTTGCTTGCGCGAAACTGCACATCCCAGTAGCAACGTGGTCGCCAGTTGTCAACGTTCGTGCCTTTGTCTCTGCCAGCAAGCGAAATCTCAAGATAGTGGCCCGCAGGCAATTTGCGAACATGCTGAAAGATGCTGTCCGGCGATGCGATGTACTCATATGCCAGATAAGACTGGAGTGCTTGCAGGTTGAGTTGGCGCGGTACCTTTGGATAGGCCAGCAACGCCTTCAATTCAGACGCAAAGGCGAAATGCTGCCCATCGCTCCAATAATAGAGTGGTTTGACGCCGATGCGATCACGTGCAATAAAGAGGCTTCGTTTGCGACTATCCCAGAGTGCAAAGGCGAACATGCCATTGAAGCGTTGCAAGCACTCACAGCCCCATTCCTCATAGGCGTGAAGAATGACCTCACTATCTGAGCGTGAGCGGAAGGTATGCCCTGCCAGCTCTAGCTCTGGTACCATTTCCTGAAAGTTATAGATTTCGCCGTTGAAGACGAGCCAGAGTGTCTCATCCTCGTTGGTCATGGGTTGATGTCCTGTGGGAGTGAGATCGATAATGGCGAGGCGGCAAAAGCCCAGACCAACACCCGCTTCACAAAGGTAGCCTTCGTCGTCGGGGCCACGGTGCCGTTGCGCGCTAATCATTTGCCGCAATAGCTGTTCTGATAGTACTTCTGGCTCTGATAGATTCACTATTCCACATATGCCACACATAACAATACTTCCCTTTCTCCTCTACACACATTAGCTATATCTTACTAATCCGCATGCACAGTGTACCATTTACCACTTTTGAACTAACTATAGTGGTATCAATGGGGGATATAAAGTGATACTTATCAATGCTTGAGGTGAGCGCGTCGACTCTTTTTACGCTCAAGATAGATACATTTAGATATAGTGCATGGAAAAATCCCTGTTAATCTTTATAATTGTCAATTGAAGGGATTGTAGTCGATTGTCTTTGGGAAGAAGGAATGATGATACGTAGTGAAGAGCAGCAACGACACGTGCAACTGTCTGTGATTGTGCCGTTATACAACGAAGAAGAGAATGTGCCGCTTTTTCATACCAGCTTGCATAGGGTGCTGCGAGAGCAGCATATCAGCTATGAGGTTGTGTATGTGGATGATGGCAGTGCAGATGAAACGTTTCTTCGCTTAGAATACCTTGCAATGACAGATCAACATGTGCGCGTAGTGCGTCTGCGCCGTAACTTTGGCCAAACAGCTGCGATGGCGGCTGGCGTGGCCCATAGCACAGGGGATGTGCTGATATTCATGGATGGAGATTTGCAGAATGATCCTATCGATATCCCGCGCCTCTTAGCCAAGTTGGATGCGGGTTATGATGTGGTCAGCGGCTGGCGCAGGCATCGTAAAGATGCTCATGTGAGTCGAAAGCTCCCCTCAATGATAGCGAATCGCTTGATCGCGAAAGTAACGGGGGTGTATTTGCATGATTATGGCTGCACCCTCAAAGCGTATCGGCGTGAGGTATTTCAACACCTGCGCTTGTACGGTGAGATGCATCGCTTTCTCCCGGCTTATGCTTCTCTGGTAGGCGCGCGTATTACGGAGCTAGAGGTAGAGCATCATGCTCGTCAGTTTGGTGTCTCAAAATATGGTATTTCACGGACTTTCCGTGTGTTGCTTGATCTCGTGACCTTCAAAATCTTGGGGAAGTTTGCGGCGAAGCCATTGCATGCATTTGGGGTTCCTGCTCTGGGAGCACTGTCTCTGGGAGCATGTTCATTGGCGATCCTGCTCATACAAATGCTATTGAATAGCGGTCTATTTGCAAAAAAGCGCAAAAAAGCGGGTCAGAAGCTGCATCGGCGGCGTCAAGAGGGACAAGGATTTCTGCTTCTTCTCTCCGTCCTGTTTTCTGGTCTGGGCATACAGTTTATTATGCTTGGCTTATTGGCTGAGCTATTAATGCGTACCTATCACGAGTCTCAGGGCAAAACTCCTTATATTGTGAGAACAGTGCTACCCGCACAAGAGGGCGTGGCAGAGGGTGCCGCACTTACATCTTCCTACATATCACAGTTATTAATAGATTAAATAATACGATGAGCTGGTATCCCTCATCATTTTTGTCATGGGTTGAAGTTGAAGTGGTTTGAGACTCGGAAAGAGAACACCTCTATGCGAATATTAATGATTGCCCCTGAACCTTTTTTAGAGCCTCGTGGCACACCGTTTAGCGTGTACCACCGTGCCAAAGCATTGGTGACGCTGGGCTATGAGGTTGATCTGGTGACCTATCCCATCGGGAAACGCGTCTCTTTGCCTGGGCTGTACGTGTATCGTACACCTGCACTCCCCGGCTTACATCATGTGAAGATTGGGCCATCGCTCGCGAAATTGCCGCTGGACGCATTACTCTTTGCAATGGCGGTCGGGCGACTATGTCAGAGACGTTATGCCTATCTGCACACGCATGAGGAAGCAGGGGCGATGGGTGCCGTACTCTCTGCCGTGTTTGGTTGCAAACACCTCTATGATATGCATTCCGATCTCTCACAGCAAATGGCTAACTTCGCCCTGCTCAAAAAAGGGAGCGTATGGAGCCACATGTTGGTACGTGCGATGGAGGCGATACAAGCCTGGATTGTGCGTCGGGCCGATGCCGTAATCGCGATTTGCCCCGATCTGGAAAAGACCGTCAAACGGCTAGCACCGAGTAAGCCTGTCTATATGATCGAGAACGTTGCCGTTGACGAGGCGTTGCCCATGGCACAGGCTGAAGAGATAGCGGCTTTGCGGCAGCAATGGCAGCTGGGAGCTGGGCCTGTGTTGCTGTATACGGGCACGTTCGAGCACTACCAAGGGATGGAATTGCTGCTTCACAGCGTGGCTACCGTTTGTGAGGCGTTTCCCCTGGCGCGTTATGTGATTGTTGGTGGTCGCCCAGAGCAAGTGGAGCAACAACGCCAGCTGGCACAGGCATTGGGCGTGGAGCTATATGTGCGCTTTGTCGGTCAACGCCCACTAGAAGAGATGCCGCGTTACATGGCTCTGGCCGATATTTTGCTCAGCCCACGCAGCGAGGGAACGAATACACCCTTAAAGCTGTATACCTACCTGCGCTCCGGCAAGCCAATTCTCGCAACAGCTATTCTTTCACACACACAGATATTGCATGCTGAGAGCGCGAAGTTGGTCGCACCGACCGCGGAAGGGTTGGCGCAAGGAGCATTGGAGCTATTGCGCGACACGCAGCAGGCGAACGCGTTGGGCGAAGCTGGCCGCCAACTCGCTGAGGAGCAGTATAGCTGGCCTGTGTTCCTCGAAAAGAACCGCCGTGCTTATGCTGATTTTATTACTATTCGCTAGCATGGTTCAAGATATGGAGTACATATGCGTTGTTTAGTGACGGGGGTGGCAGGGTTTGTGGGATCGCATCTTGCTGAACGTCTGTTAAAAGATGGACATAGTGTTTGTGGTATCGATGCGTTTATTGACTACTATCCACGTTTAATAAAAGAACGAAATTTGGCTGCACTACGCGACTATGACGATTTTCATTTTATCGAGGGCAATCTGCTGAATGTCTCTCTGCCTGCATTGTTGGAAGGTGTGGACTGGGTATTTCATCAAGCTGCACAGGCAGGGGTGCGGGCCAGCTGGGGCCATGAATTTGCACGTTATGTGAATTGCAATGTCTTAGCGACACAACTGTTGCTAGAGGCGGCAAGTGAACAAGCCAAACGTGGAGCCCCTGTACAGCGGATTGTGTATGCGTCCTCTTCCTCAGTTTATGGTGATACGCTGACATTGCCGGTGTGCGAGGAAACCGCGACGCAACCGCTCTCACCTTATGGGATGACGAAGCTTGCCGCAGAGCACCTGTGTACCTTGTATCATCGCAATTTTGGTCTACCGACCGTTTCACTACGTTATTTTACGGTCTACGGACCACGCCAACGACCTGACATGGCGTTTCATCGCTTCTGTAAGGCAGTGATCCAGCGGGAGCCATTGCACATCTTTGGCGATGGCACGCAGACCCGTGACTTTACTTTCGTGAGCGATATTGTTGAGGCAAACATTCGTGCGGCAACCGCGGAGGGTGCGATTGGCGAAGTCATGAACATCGCGGGTGGTTCACGCGTCAATTTGCATGATGTGATGCAACTCTTGGGTGAGGTGAGCAATCTGCCCGTTGAGGTGTCGTTTGTCGAGAAGCAGCACGGCGATGTCCGCGATACCTATGCGGACACCAGTAAAGCCGCTCGTGTGTTAGGATATGCGCCTACTGTGTCATTGCGCGAAGGCCTTCTACGCGAATTTACCGAGATGGAGGCCCTCATAGCCGATGGCCTGAGCGAAGCTAGCGACGAGAGTCGCGTTGGACATCGGAATAAGGAAACTCTCATAGCCGATGGCCTGAGCGAAGCTAGCGACGAGAGTCGCGTTGGTGTTGGGAACAAAAAGAGGGTGTACGCGCCTGCGGTGGTGGGAAGGTAACAGACGATGCTGAAAGCCACGAACTCACAACACCAGACGCGTCTGCGCGATTACGGAGCGTTTCAGGTGGAAGAGGGCGACGTAACCACACAAGCGACGCTGCGCATGCAAGCTGTGATTGTGCCAGTGGCTGAAGCTTTTTTACCGTCGTCTTCTGGTGTCTCACTTCCGCCAGCATTGCCCATGCCCGGGGTATCGGGCTTATCATTCGCGCAAGGGATTTCCACACGCATGCGTGCGATTACGGGAAAACAGATTGCGCTACAGCCCACGCATAACATGTTTCAGGTTGGTAGCCAGGTCGCGCCTGTTGGTGCGACCGCGCCCCAGGCGGCTAGTTCCAAGAAATGGCTATCATTGTTTGCGCGCATTGCCTTCACGCTAGTGCTGTTTTTCTTTCTGGCACGTTCGCTCTCGTGGAATACCCTGTTGCGTGCATTAGGCAATGTGCAGCACACACAACTGCTGGTTGGCTTGTGTATTGGCGGCTTTGGTATTGTGATTAGCTCTTATCAATGGCGAAGTTTATTGCATGCGGAGCGCATTCGTAGTGATCTGGCTTCGCTGATTGACCTGTATCTGGTGGGTATTGCATTCAGCCATTTTCTGCCAACGGGCATGGGTGGCGATGCGGTCAAGGCATTGTATGTGGGCCGCGACTCTGGCAATAGTACGGGCTCGACGAGTGCCGTGGTTATGAGCCGTGTCACGGGCTTTTTCGGTATGCTGCTGCTCGCGGTGCCGGTGCTGCTCATCTGGCATGACCATATTCAATCTACCGTCATTATTGGCTTTGTTTTGCTCTCGCTACTCGTCGCTACCATGATCGGAATCGCAATTGTCTGTGCGATTTTTTTACCCGCGCTTGCCCGCAACACGTTTTTGCGCCGTGTGCCATTTGTGATGAAGGTGTTGGACAAGGTGATGCAGGTGGGTGAGGCATTATATATCACGATACGGCGACCGCGCTTTCTGAGCGTTGCCACGTTATTTGGCTTACAATTCTGGGTCATCGGCTGTTTGAATTATTACTGCTATGCAACGGCATTAGGTATGCATGTGCCATTCTATTTTTATTGTATCGCGATACCGTTTGTTTCACTCGTGACATTTTTGCCAATTTCCATCAACGGGTTCGGTGTACGCGAGAGCACATTTGTTTTTATCTTCTCTACAATGCATGTGTCGAGCACAAGCGCGCTATTATTAGCATTGTTGATGGATGCGCAGGTGTTATTCTTCGGTATTGTGGGTGGATGTCTCTATCTCAAAATGGGGAAGAAAAAGTGAGGTTAGTAGAAAGATGAATATACATAATCAAGGGAAAGCTCAGACTCCTCTCCCAGCTCAGATGTCGCTACCAGTAGCAACGACGACGCTCACGAAACCAATGCCATCGCCGCTACCTTCGCTGGTGGGGATGCTACCAACGAAGCGGAAAAGCGAGAAGAAAAAAGGGCGGAGAAAGGTTGTGGTGGTCGCGGTCGCGGTGACAGTGGTAGTATTGCTGCTCTTGCTGGTTGGCTTTGTGCTGTCTAGGAAATCTGCCCCCGACGTGACGCTTTATAAGGTGAGCACGAATACGGTGAACAATGCCATTGGTGGGGGCGGTATTATCTTTCCACGCCAGCGACTCGATATCTCGTATCCCATAGCGGAACGAGTGATTTCGGTGTTGGTGAAGGCGGGTGATCACATCACAACCAATCAGCCGCTTATTCAACTGGACCCCACACAACTGAATATTGAAGTAACGCAGGCTGCAAATGACCTTGCAGCGGCCCAGTCCTATCTTAATACTGTTACAGTGAGCGGAAATCCATTAACGATTGCGCAGGCGCAACAACAATACAATGTAGCGAAAAACAAATATGAAGCCCTTGTTGCGCAAGCATCCTCGCCAACATTGCATCATGGAACGCTGATTTCACCTATGAACGGTGTGGTAACGGCAATCTATGTGAATTCCGGGGAAGTGTTCTCATCGAATACCTCACTGATAACGATTATGGATGAGTCCACGGTGGTCGTCCATGTAAAAATTCCCCTTTCCGATCTCGGCCTCGTGCGTGTGGGGCAGGTGGCGGAGCTCATTCCCTCGGCCTTGCCAATGCTGAATTTTAAAGGTGTAGTCGTCTCGATTGTGCCACAGGCTGATCCGCAGACCGATACCTACGAGGTATGGGTGGAGGTTCCTAATAAGGACATGCAGCTTTTACCGGGGATGAGTGCATTTGTGCGTATTCAAGGCGACAACAAACAGGCTGTTGCAGTACCGCGCCTGACAGTATTGAACGCGGACCATGAGCCAATGGTGTTTGTCATACGCGGAGATCAGGCGTATTTACAGCCGGTCCATGTAATTGGGCGATCAATCGAAGTGCTCTATGTGGATAAAGGGCTTGAAAGCGGTGATCGCGTGGTGCTTGTTGGCAATGATCGCTTGCACAATGGTGATAACGTCCATGTAGTACGTGTCGAGGATTAAGATGATAGCGACCCAACAGCGACAGTTATGGTTTGTGCAGCGAACGCAAGTGAAGCCTGCGCAAAGCCTCACGCCGGTGCTGGCAGGAGTGTTGATGCTGGTGGCAGGGGGGCTTCCGTGGTTAGTGGACCCATTGGGAACAAGCTATTCGGCCTGGGCAATTGCGATTGATGTCGGTTGGCAATTCCATACAACTATACTTAGCTATGGATTGCTCTGTACGTGTATTGCCCTGTATGCCTTTCTGGTAGCCTATGCGCAATGGCGTCCATTTGTGGGTAGTGCTGTGCTGGTGCAGAAAAGAACGCAAGTGGGCTTGCTCTGCCTGCTGCCGACGGCGTTGTTCTTTATGCAATATCTGTATATGGATGTGGCAGGTATTAACACATTGGGAAATCATTTCTCACAGTTCCTCTTGATAAAGCAGCATTTGGGTTATAGTGTCTCACCTATACGTGTTGCGGTCAAGCCATTTTTGCTGGATACTTCTACCCTTGCAGGCCGCTTTCAGGTATTGATTAACCTGGCCTCTTTGGGCGTGCTCGTGCCATGTATCAGCGCGTGGCTCTTAATTGATCGCAAGCGTTTATTTCTTGTGTTACCACGTGGCAAAGCTGGAAAGCATAAGGCTCCTTTTCTAGCTATGCCACATCGTAAACTACTGCTTGCTCTGGGGGCAGCATTGCTGCTGATAATAGTAGGGAGGCCTGCCGTTGCTCTTGGTTGTGACTATGAAGCGAAGGCACAATTGGCCGCAGGAAATTATGTACAGGCCCTGCACTGGCTAGACGTTGCGCACTTCTTTAATCCCTCGCTCGATCAGATCGCATCGTATCATATCGAGCGTGGTCAGGCATTGTATTTTTCCACGCGTAACCAGGAGGATGATGAGATTCGCAGCTATCTTGCATCCGTGTATAGCGAGCAATTGGATTATCTCGATGCCTATTCGCAGCTTGTCCCGGTCTGGCAAGCACACAAAACGCTGCCTTGGGTGATAGACGAAATGAGTATTAATCTGGGGCGGTTGAGCGAACATACGAAACCTCTCTTTGGCTTGCGCCTGCAACGTATGAAAAATAATGAAAATGCCCTGGCCTGGATACAACAACTGAAACAGGTGGACGCGACTAATATCTATGCCCGTTATATGAATGCCCGCATTCAATACGAGCAGCACAATTATGGTAGTACCATGAGCGAGATGGCTGCCGTGCTGCAATTAAGCAATAATGCCGATATTCAATCCTCGGCCTATACCTATATTGCTTTGAGTGATGAGGGATTGGGCGACTATCTACAAGCGCGTGCTTATCTGTTCAAAGCTATTGCGCTCGATCCCAATTTTTCCAATAATACCGCGCGCGAAGAATTATCAGGATTGCGATAAAGCAATGCAACAAAGAAGGATCGAAGGATCATCTATGATACCTACACAAAAAACCCTTGTGGCGGAGCCGCTGGCAGGTGCAACGACTACGAGAGAGGCAGAGGTGCTGAAGCGTTTTCCTCTGAGGAGGCAAAGAACGTTTTGGCAGCAGTTTGCTGCCACACGCCCGTGGTTATGGATATGTTTTTTGTTAGCATGCTTGGGAACGAGTTGGTTTGCATCTCAGTGCTTACTGGTACCGCATCCTGCTAGCTTTGCCCCTGATTGGCAAGGAGCCCGCTGGATACAGGGGGCGGATGGTGCTTCGCCCATAGCCTACTTTCGCTATAAAACAGACCTGAATGCCTTGCCCGACGGCGCATTTGTGACTGTCGCGGGCGGACAGATTTTTACCATGTATGTCAACGAAATCTATATCGGTTCCAATAAGTTAGATTTCATCCAGGGAAACTTTCCTCGTGCCTATATGTTCGATGTGCTCTCCTCGCTTCATCTCGGTGAGAATGTCATCGCTGTACGTGTCACCAATGTAGATGGTAAGGTACCGACCTTGCGCCTCAATTTTGGCATGGCCCATGGCAACACCATTTTTTTTCATGGTACCGATGCGAAGGGGGGGTGGCTGGCCACTACAGATAGCGATCAGGCCCATCCACGTTTTAGTGAGACGCTACGCGATTGGACAAAACGCAAATTTAATGCCACTAGTTGGCCACCCGTGGTTGAGGCCACGCAGCCAGCGGCAGAACCGTTGCTGAATGTGAATCCTCTTATCTATGAACAGCCGATGCCCAGGCAGTGGATGAGCACAGGTACCGGGCATGAAGCCTACTTTGTACGCCAGCTGAGTTTGCCTCTGAGCACAAATGGCACCTGGTTACGCTTGGTAGCGACGGGCAGCGCAAGCATCTTTATCAACGGCTATCTGTTTATGGTTTGGAATGGGCAGGCGGTAGTGCCGCAAAAGAGTATCGTAGACTATTTGAGTAGTGAATCGGAGGTTGTGGAGTATCGTGCAGGCTTGGTATCGGGCGTCTATGATATTTCCTCTTACCTCCATCCAGGCGTCAATACGATCGCGATCCATATTTCGTCTCCGGGCATTGTCTCTACTCGTGCAGGCCTGGGGAATTTGAATGCGGCAATAGCTATGGATATCTTGAGTACTGACCTAATACAACACGCTTCATGGCAAACTGCTGCTGCTGATTGGCATGCGGCAACGCAGCCTGTGATGAATTGGGCGCAAGGGAGCGCAGTGGCGATGACTTGGCCACAGCCATATGCCATAGGTCGTCCTGGCGTCACGCAATCCTTTTATTTGTCGGATAGCAGCAACCCACGTAATCAGCAATATATCCCGCCATCACTCATATTAATCGTCATTGCCTCGAGTGTTGTCGCGGTGCTGCTGTGCTGGCTTGTGATGACATCCTTAATACGTCGCTATCGGTCCACCTTCAAAGAAGGCCTGGAGACGAGTGTGCTGGCCTTTTTGCCTGCTCTGGCCTGTGAAGGGCTGTTGATTGCCCTATCTCGTGAGCCACAGATGCCACGCCCCTTCCCTTACACATGGTGGTGGAGTTTGGGATTAATACTTGTGCTGCTTGTAAGTTACATGATGTTATGGTATAACGCTCGGCTTGGGGCCACGCTGCATGTCGTAAGAGCGGTAGGAGCGTCCTCGCATCACCGCCCTCACCTCTACACGAATGGGCTCAGGGTGCTGGGCTTGTCCACCCCAGGGGGGAAGGTTGTGTTGGGCTGGCTGCGGCTGCATTGGGGGCTAGTGCTAATTATGTTGCTAGCGGTGCCGATGATTACCTATAATTTGCCCTATGAACCCTATTGGCAGGATGAATTGACTAGCTATTATGCCGCGAAGGGCGTGCTGGCACATGGTTTGCCCCTTATGCCGTCGGGTTTCTTGTATGCAAAGGCGGAGTTATATTCGTATGTGCTGGCTCTGTGGATGGCAATTTTTGGCGATCAGGCAGGAGTACCGCGCACGGTGAGCATTGTCGAGTATCTAGTGAGTTTGCCTGTCCTCTATTGCGTCGGGTGCCACTTCTTTGGGCGGCGCGTGGCGTTGCTGGCTACGGCGATGCTGGCATTCTCGCCCACCTCATTAATCTGGGGTCGCCAGGTACGTATGTATGAGCAAGCACAACTATTCATGATCCTTACCATGTATTTCTTCCATCGCGCCTTATACGAACGTGAGCGCGTGTGGCTGGTGTATGTCGCGGCGATTACCTTGGTACTTGACTATTTGAGCCATGAGGAGACCTTTATTATCCTGCCCGCGATTGCCTTCTGCATTCTCTGGATCAAAGGCAAAGAATATTGGCAATGGTATGTTGCTAACAAAGCTGCCCGTCGGCGTATCGCAAGCACGAAGGATGTGCTTGAAAACAGCTTTGCGCAATCTGCACATAAGGAATGGCTTACTAAGCAGAAAAAAGCGGCTGCGAAGAGTAATTTTCAACCCACGTGGCGCATGTATGCCCATTGGGGGCTCGCAATGCTGCTGGCAATAACTTGTATTGGGCTGCAACTCTTGATCTCTCGCAATTCGCATCCTTTTGTGTTAGGCACAGATCAGAGCCAGCGACCGATGATTCAGTTCACAACGGATAACATGTACTATTATATCTATTTGCTTTTCTATCCAGCGATGCTTGGACCGAGTCAGATGCCACTGATTGTGCTGAATTCACTGCTGGCGACCGCAGGTTGTATCGTTGCACTGCGTGGTAATAATAGTCGTGCAAAATATTGTGTGGTCTTTTTGGTATTCTCGTTGCTCACTCTAACCTTTGCCTTTACGATGGCGACAGATCGCTATCTCTATCCAATTTTGCCCGTGTACTATTTGCTGGCTTCGTATGCCCTGTGGTTAGCTCTAAGCAGCCTCGGGCGTTTCGCTCGTGTGCGTTTGGCCTTGCCTCAAGCGGTGCGTGGGAGTGTAGCGATGCCAGAAGGCTTTCTCACTCGTCCAACACGTATTGCCGCAATGATAACGGTTTTCTTGTTGTGTGCTTGTGTACTGATAACACCAATTTTGCCACTGAGTAGTTATAATCTGTTCGTGAGTCAGGAGGTGGGTTTCTCTTATCATAAGCACTATCCCGACTATAATGCTGCTGGTCAATATGTGCAGCAACACTGGCGTAAGGGTGATATCATCATTGCGGTTTCGCCCGCGATTTCCGTGCTGTATTATGTCGGACATGTTGACTACTTCTTTTCTATTGATCGTGCTCTGTATTTGTTTGAGCATGATGGCCATATTATTGATACGCCCACGGGCTCTATTGCATTGCTTAATCAGAATGATTTTCTTGCAGTGGTCGCTTCACATCCGCGTGTCTGGCTTGTATCCGACGGTGGGTTGTATCAGTTGGGGGCTGCTACAAAGGATAATCGTTTTGTGTTTCCTGCTGAGTTTCACATGGTCTTTGAAGGCTATGGCTCGACAATATACTTTCAAGGAAGTTAATGTATGTGTAAGAGGAGAAGTGGTTAAAGTATGTGTACTCGCTTATATGTTATGCAACGGGTTGGGTTATGCTTACTGCTAACTCTGCTGACCGCGCTGACCGGATGCTCGTTCTCTGGTGGCACACCAACGCATTCGCAATTGACGCCTTCTAATAAAAATCAAGTTGCT
The DNA here is from genome assembly GCA_038199755.1 of Ktedonobacterales bacterium. GTDB lineage: Bacteria > Chloroflexota > Ktedonobacteria > Ktedonobacterales > Ktedonobacteraceae > JBBPYR01. Next base: position 33,981 of record JBBPYR010000027.1, read on the forward strand.
GTACTTTCTGTTTCATCGGCACCGATAGATACGGTGGCGGACCAGGTATTACACAATATGCAACTGCACTCGTGGAATCCTAATGCGCGTACCCATAATAAGGTAACAGGTGGCTTGTTCATCAATTGGAAGATGGATAATCCACAGGTGACGAATACTGTACGCCCTAATGCAGATGGCAATCCCCAGCATAATCACGATCCACAGGTGGACCTGCTCTATCTAATATCGCTGGCGGAATATCAGCAATTGCACCCCGCTGATCATAAGTATGATACAGAAGTGAGTCATACGACCCGGTTGGTACTGACCGATTTTCAGGATTATAATATTCCTAAAGGTTGGCCCTACTTCTACTTGCTTCGTGCTGGCACACTGCTCAATGACACGCAACTAATCAATGAGGCACATAGTGCGGCGAACAATTTTTATACTAACTGGTATGATCCGCAATTGAAGACTATTTATACTCGTGGTCATAAGCCAGGAGATTATAGCGTCGATCATACCTTTCAGAGTGCCGCGGCATTGATTGATGCCGGTATGCGTTGGCATATGCCTGTATGGGTGACTGCTGGCCAAAATACGCTGGCTCACCTGATCGATGTGACGCTAGACCCCAAGTATCACCAGTTTTATAATAGCATGATTGTGAGTAGTGATGGCAAAGATCGTGTCCAGAACTATCAAGCGAAGCCGAGCACGCAAGGAGAGGCGGTGCAGGCACTCTTGATTGCCTATGAGCTGACACATGAGCAACGCTACCTTACTGTCTCCACACAAGTGTTAGAGGCACTCTTCGGCTCAACTGGTCTTTGGGATACAAATCGGGGTGGTTTTTACTTTGCTCTGGATATGGCACAAGGCAAACTGGTGAAGGATTATAAAGAAACACGCAGTCAAACTCTTGTCTTGATTGCCGTCAATCATTATAATCAATTGTCAAATCATCAACTCGCGCAGCAAGAGCTAGATCTTATTCATGTGCTGACCGATCATTTTTATCAGCATACTTATATGGGCTTCTTTTATCGTGTCGGCCCTGACTTCCAGATCTATGTCAGTCTTCCCCACGACGGCTTTGGTTACGAAGACTTCTTCACTACTGAGGCGATGGGAAGCGCGCTCGATGCACTGCAACAAACGGAAATGCGCTAGTCATAGCCAAGAGCTCAGGGCTTTGCTCACGATACTGTGAGCAGAGCCCTGGGCTCGTTGTTGTTAGTGGTATCGTTCCCTTACTCACCTTTTCTTGACAAAGTGGCACCTGTTCCATACTATAAAGCTAATGAGGTAACAGTATCTATTGGTTCAGAGAAAAGGCACAATTTCTATGTTAAAACGCGTGAAGATTCAGGGCTATAAATCGCTGGTGGATGTAGAAGTCAACCTGCAACCACTGTGTGTATTATTCGGACCAAATGCCGCTGGCAAAAGTAATTTTCTTGATGCTTTGCAGCTGTTATCAAAGATAGTCTCTGCAAAAACGCTCAAGGATGCGTTTGACTATCCCTATCGGGGAACGCCTTTGGAATCTTTTACCTTTGGGGTAGAGGGTAAGCAAGGCTTGCTGCAACGCGAAAGAGTGTCTTTTTGCATAGAAGTGGATGTGGAACTTTCACCATCTATTATTGAAGCTGTAAATAGCGATGTGAAGCAGATGGAGGGAGCTTATGTACCAGGGGATATACAGATAAAAGAAGAGTATTTACGGTATAGTTTGGAAGTAGCACTATCTCCTAAATTGGGTCTCCTCCGTATTGCAAATGAACATGTTACTGTGCTAGACAGAGACAGCAACGTGGAAAAGCCAAACGTACTGCTTGCTTGGAACGAAAGTGAGCAGATTTTGCATGTAGAGGGCCGTCGTGCCTATCATGTTGACTATTTGGATCAAAGTGCCCTGACCAAGTCACTCTATCTCAATCAGTCTCCTCATTTAGTGGCTTTGCAACGCGAAATAGAAAGCTGGTTATTCTTTGCTTTAGAGCCACGAGAACATATGCGTACACCAACTCCTGTAAAAGAAGTACGGCATATTGGTTTGATGGGAGAAGAGATTGCGGCTTTTTTCAATACATTACGTGCCTCAAATGAACGCCAATTTGATGCTGTAGAAAAAGCCCTACATGTGATGTTGCCATCTATTACAGGCATTGATGTGAGTGTAAATAGTATTGGTGATGTTGAATTGCTCTTGTTAGAAGGCCAGATCCCTATTCCTATAGATCTACTGTCAGAGGGAACAATCCGTATTCTGGGGCTGTTAGCATTAAGTGGCTCAAAAGAGGAGCCTTCTTTGCTTTGTCTGGAGGAACCTGAAGCTGGTATTCATCCTGAACGTATTGATTTAGTTGCGAGGCTTCTCGAAACACAAGCTATGAGCGATACGCAAGTTATTGTAACTACCCATTCGCCTATCTTGATAGATATAATTGCCGCTCGATCTTTGTACATTTGTCGCAAGGTGAATGGGCGCACAATGATTGACCCGTATTCAGCTTGGCAATATCCTGATAATGCTCAGGTGCTCGAAGATGAAGAAGAAAGTGACTTACCAGAACTTACCGTTTCAGGGCGCCTTCTACGAGGTGACTTTAATGCATAAGGTAGTACTTTTCGTAGAAGATACTGGACATAGGCTATTTATCGAAGCATTAATGAACCGAATGATAAGACTCTACAACGTAGAAATCGAATATAAGTTTGAAGCTGCAGTTGGTGGACATGGAGCGGTCATTACTGGCCTCAAACAATATATTCGTGATATGAGGCGTGATAAGAAAGGTGTTCCAAATCTCTTGATAGTTGCTATTGACGGAAATTGTAAAGGGTTTTCGGGGAAGAAACAAGAGATTGATAATGCTGTAAAAGGTTTTAACAACGAGCTGATTTGTGCAATTCCTGATCCTCATATTGAACGTTGGTTACTGCTCGACTCAGCTGCTTTCAAAAAGGTTTTAGGCAAAGGATGTTCTGCTCCTATGCAGAAGTGTGAGCGCGATCTGTACAAGCGATTGCTGTTAGAAGCAGTGCGGAACGCAGGGATTGATCCTTACCTCGGCGGTGTAGAGTATACAGAGGCCATCGTCAACGCCATGAATTTAGATTACCTCGAACGTATTGGTGACTCGTTGAGTCGATTTCTAAAAGAGCTACGCCAGAAGTTTCAAGAGTGGGAGCGTGAGCAACAAAGGGGTGGCCAGCAGGTTCGAGAGCAGGAGGCCGCTTATGATGCACCTTCTGTAGTGGCTGAGCTGCCTACTGATATTCCGCCTACATAGCTATGGTACAATAGAAGATAGTACATTGTAGTCCATACATCGACAAAAAGAACAAACAAAAGCATACCCCACCAATAGAGGAGAGAACGCATCATGCTCGAGCAAAAATCGGCAGCGTCAACGGAGCCTGTTGTCGAACAAGGCACACTGTTTGATGCCGCAGAGCTAGCACGCCTTACCGTGAAGCAAAATCAGTGGGAACAAACCACCGTCAAAAAATCGCTGGAGCGTATGCCAGAGCAGGACAATTTGATGACCACCTCCAGCGTTCCCATTCGACGCCTCTACACGCCACAGGATGGTGCGGGCCTGGATTATAGCCGCGATATTGGCTTGCCCGGCGAATATCCCTATACGCGTGGTGTGCAACCGACGATGTATCGCGCCAAGCCTTGGACCATGCGGATGTTCGCAGGCTTTGGCACCGCCGAAGACACCAATAAACGCTTCAAATATCTCTTGAAACAGGGGCAGACGGGCCTCTCCACCGCGTTCGATATGGCAACCCTCTATGGTTATGATACCGATCATCCCCTGGCATCAGGCGAGTTTGGCAAGTGTGGGGTCGCCGTGTCCTCACTGGCAGACATGGAAATACTATTCGATGGCCTACCACTCGATAAGATCACCACGTCGATGACCATTAACAGTCCAGCCTCGGTGATCTGGGCTATGTATATCGTCAATGCGGAGAAACGCGGTTTTCCGATGGCCTCGCTCGGCGGCACGTTGCAAAATGATATTCTCAAGGAATATAGCGCCCAGAAAGAGTTCCTTTTCCCGCCGGAGCCATCGCTGCGCCTGGTGGTGGACACCATCGAGTTTGGCACCCGCCATATGCCCAAGTGGAACACCATCAGCATCAGTGGCTATCACATTCGCGAGGCGGGCGCGACGGCGGTGCAGGAACTGGCCTTCACGATTGCCGATGGTCTTGCCTATGTGGACGCAACGCTCGAACGCGGCTTGAAGATAGACGAGTTCGCGCCACGCCTCTCCTTTTTCTTCGATGTCCATAATGATTTCTTCGAGGAGATCGCCAAGTTCCGCGCCGGACGCCGCATCTGGGCAAAACTGATGCGCGAACGCTATGGCGCGAAGGATCCGCGTTCATGGCTGATGCGCTGCCACGCCCAAACGGCGGGTGTCTCGTTGACGGCGCAACAGCCCGACAACAACATCGTTCGTACCACTTTGCAAGCTCTGGCCGCTGTGCTCGGTGGCACCAACTCGTTACACACCAATTCGCTTGACGAGGCTCTAGCCCTACCCACTGAACGCGCCGCCTTGATTGCTCTGCGTACCCAGCAGGTCATCGCCAGTGAAAGCGGCGTGGTCAACACCGTTGACCCGCTCGGCGGCTCCTACTTTGTTGAGGCCTTGACCGACGAAACTGAGCGTGCCACGATGGATTATCTGAACCGCATCGATACACTCGGCGGCGTGATGGCCTGTGTCAAGAATGGCTTCTTCCAGCGCGAGATTGCCGAGTCCGCCTATCGCTATCAGCAGGAGATCGACCAGCACCTGCGTACTATCGTCGGCGTCAATGACTACGTGTCGAATGAAGGGGTCAAGGTGCCCACGCTCTACGTAGACTATGTTGGCGAGAAGGCGCACCTTGAACGCCTCAACCGCGTGCGTCGTGAGCGCGATCAGGAAGCGGTCAAACGCTCACTTGACCATCTTACGCGCGTGACAGCAAGCACAGAAAATACCATGCCCGCCATCATCGAAGCCGTGCGCGCCTATGCCACTCTCGGCGAGATCATGGGCGTCTTCCGCCAGGTGTTCGGGGAGTATATGGAACCCGCGGTGTTCTAGAATAAAGACGCTGCCGCAATCCGTAGGGACCAGCTTGAGCGGACGATTCAGTAGGGGCGGGGGCGGCGGACGAGGAGGGGCTGGGACCCTTGGGTCGCCCGTGCCGGCAATACCCCCCCTTTTTTGGGCGTTTGCCCCACCCCACGGGCGACCCAAGGGTCCCTTCCACCCGTCCTCACCACCCCCGCCCCTACTGAAACGAGCGTTCCCACCACCTCAGCCATTCTTAGGTTGATGTCTCTTGGACGCGTTCAAGCTGGTCCCTACAGCATATTCTGTGCTTGTGCTTCTTCAATGTCGGGAAGAGGAAAATTGAGGGTGATACGCAGTGAAATCCATCCTTCCAACACTTCCTCTAATTCATGTTGGCATGCTTCCAAGGTAGGTGCATTTGCATAGACTCCCTCGAAACCAGCAATTTCTCCAGAGAAACTGCTGTCACTCGGCAAAATTTCGTATTTGGCTCTTTTCATTGCGGCTTTAATATACGGCTCTAGCATGGGTTTCGATCCTCTTTATTTTTTCTCCCATTATATACGTTTCTATAAGATGTCTTGTTTTTTTCTCTTCACTATGTTTCAATAAACACAAAGGAGAAGGAGGGATGCCAAACATGTCAGGGCTGATAATGCGGCAGACGGTCAATGCCGAGGAAATTGCCGCGATAGAACAGCTTATCGCCGTTTGCAACGCGTATGAGCATTTGAAAATGCGTGTGTTTATCAGAATGTTGCAGGAGCGTCCGGGAACGAGTACAAATGATTTTCTCTATTATGACGATGATGGGTCGCTGATCGGCTACTTGTGCTTGACGACCTGGGGCGAGGTGGAAAAAGAGTTGATGGCAATAGTAGATCCAGCCCATCGGCGCAAGGGTATCTTTCGCTTGCTGCTGGAGAAGGCACGGCAGGAGTTTGTGGCCGAAGGTGGCAAGTATTTTACTATTGTGTGTGAATGCACCTCACAGTCGGGCGCAGCTACGATGAAGGCAATGCGGATTGCGCTCAATTTCTCAGAGCACGAGATGCATCTGGGGACGTTCAAGGCCAAGAACACCTTTGATGATCGGCTCACCTTTCGTCAGGCGACAACGGGGGATGTTGACGCAGTCGCCAAAATTCTGATGGAGGACGATGTGAGCGAGGAGTCTGCCCACGCGATCGTGGCCCGCTGGCTACAGGACGGCAAGAATCGCATCTACCTAGCGACGCTCGGCGGCCAAGACTTGGGATGTGATGAGCCGGTGGGTACGTTGCGGCTAGAGGACATGGGACGGGCGAATGAGCTTGGCATCTACGGTTTCGTGGTGCGTCCAGACTATCGCGGCAAGGGCTATGGCCGGCAAATGCTGGAGGAGTGTATCCGCATTGCACGTGCCAACGGGCCAGTCGATGTGATGTTGGATGTGGATGCTAGCAACACACGCGCCTTCAACCTCTATCACTCGGCGGGCTTTGAGATCAAAACAACCTATGATTATTATCACTTTGAGGTGCTATAAATGCGCTGGTTAGAGTTAACCGTCCAGTCACATCCAGAGGCGGTGGAGTCCGTCAGCGAGCTATTGAGCCGCTATACGACCGAAGGCATTGCTATCGAGGAGCCAATTGAACTGATCGACGAGGGGCAGGAGTATCGCGTGTTGCCGGGAAAGCCCGTGCTAGTGCATGCCTACCTGCCTATGGATGGTAAAGAGACAGAGATGCAGCAACGGGTCGCGGAAGGTTTGTGGCACCTGTCGAGCCTGGGCGACCATTTCGTAGGCGAATTGAGCACTCGCGAGGTCAACGAAGAGGATTGGGCCAATGCCTGGAAAGAATATTTTCATGTGACGCACATCGGGCGGCGGCTCGTGATTCGCCCATCTTGGCGTGAATATACGCCTAAAGCACATGAGGTAGTCTTGACGCTTGACCCTGGCATGGCCTTTGGCACGGGTCTCCATCCCACGACGCGCATGTGCCTTGAAGAGCTAGAGAAGCGTGTGCGCCCCAGTATGCGCGTGCTGGATGTAGGCACCGGCTCCGGCATTCTGGCCATCGCCGCCGCCAAACTGGGTGCCGCCAGCGTCCACGCCATCGATAATAGCAGCGTCGCTGCCGAGAGTGCCGCCCAGAACGCCTCCATGAATGGACTCAGCGATCAGATTCAAGTGGTGCTCGGTGTGCTGGACGAGGCGGAGGCGGCGCGTATGGCGGGCCAATATGATCTCGTGGTTGCCAACATCATCGCGCACATTATCGGCTCCATCGCGCCACAACTCGCGCAAACCCTCGCACCCACTGGCCTGCTCGTCGTGAGCGGTATCATCGAGGCCCGTCGCCCCGATGGTGAAATCCCTCTGCTCGCGGCTGGCCTCGAACTGGTGGAACAAGCTAACATCGACGATTGGTTCGCGCTCGTGTATCGCAAGAAACAAGGATAATAATGGATGCTATTAATTTTTTGGCATGGCGACCGCAAGGGATCGCCACTACCATATACGGCAGAACCGCCTATAGAGCGCATTCGCGTATGGTAGTGGCGATCCCTTGCGGTCGCCATGCTCATTTGTCCGCAGCGTAGGTATATATGCACCGCTTTTTCATAACAGACAACCCCATGCTGAATACTGCCCATGTGGGCACACAAATTGAGCTGCCCGACAAAATCGCGCATCAGGTGCGTGATGTGTTGCGACTGGCCGTGGGCGAACAACTGCTCTTGCTGGACAATAGCGGCGAGGAATGGCTGTGCGCGGTTCTCAAAACGGGCCGCATCGGGGTAGATGTGGAGGTGCGTGAGCGGCGTGTGGGCAAAAGCGAGTCACAGGTGCAGATCGTGCTGTGTCAGGGATTGATGAAATCAGCGCGTTTTGAATGGGTGCTAGAAAAAGGCACTGAACTAGGTGTCTCGACCTTTGTGCCTACGCTGTGTCGCCGCTCGATGGCTGGCTTAGAAGATGCTGGCACGGCCAAAATACAGCGTTGGCAGCGCATCATTCAGGAAGCTGCCGAGCAATGTGGGCGGGCGCGTGTGCCGGAACTACAAGCCATTCGTCCGCTCATGCATGCCCTCAACGATATTCCCAGCACTGCTCTCGCCCTGATACCATGGGAGGAGGAGCATGGGCGCAGCTTGCACGAGGCATTGAGTGCTTATAAAGCAAAGCAGGCCAAGCTGGATACACGCGGGCCGATCACGGTGGTGTTGTTTATCGGGCCAGAGGGTGGTTTGATAACTGAAGAGGTGACGCTAGCACAGCGGCGCGGCGTGCAGGTGGTCACGCTCGGCCCGCGCATCCTGCGTGCCGAAACCGCAGCCCTCGCAGCCGTTGCCAACGTGATGTATGAAATGGAGAGGTACCCATAAATCGGCAATAAAATACCGCTGCCATACACCGAGTGCGCGGCAGCGGTATTTTATTGCCGATTTATTCACTCAAACCTTCGCCACTGAGGATGGCGTGAACGTAGTCTTCGACATAGTGGCGTTGATCGACGCCATCGATAATCATGCATTCTGCGACTGAGACGATCTGTGGCGCGACCTCGTGTAGCACGCTGACAATCGCTCGCTCGTTGCGATTATCGGCATTGGGGTCGGTAATGAAGCCATACAATTCGTCGGTTAACTTCTCTTGGTTTGCCAATAGTTGAAAGATGTTTGCCATTGCTTTGCTCCTTGGCAGAAAAGGCTTGCACTTTAGATCGCCAAGCAACACTCCTTAACTGCGACATGCATAGTGTAGCATATTTTATGTTATTATGGTAGTTCAAAAAGTGTCAGTGAGCATGGTAATGCGTCAAAAGTGCGCCGCATCACCATGCTCACTAACATCTACTCTTAAGCCATTTTAGAGAGCCGATCCAGAATTTGGTTGAGCAATACTGTGTGTTGATTAAGCACGGCTGTGTGTTGATTAAGCACGGCTGTGTGTTGATCGAGGATTGACGTGTGTTGATTAAGCACGGCTGTGTGTTGATCAACTTTCATTTCCAGGCGACCAAGACGCACTTCTATAGCATTTACGTCGTCTTTGAGTGCGCTCACATCCCTTTGCGTTTCCTTGATTGACATTTCTTGTCCAGAGGCAATACCGAGCAGTATTGTCATGTTTTCATTGATCTCTTCGAGATTGGCTGCTTGCGCTGCGGGTGTTCGCTCTTCGGCCTTTCGCTCGTCATACAGACGATACAATTCCAAAGCAGCTACCTTGCGCTCTAAGTTGGCTAGGCGATCTTCCTGTGTTGGCATGTTTCCTCCAAGTCCCGATGCAATGCATCATGATCTATATAGTAGTATAACAAATTTTGTATTGATTGCAAATACTGATGTTGATCTGATTCATCCACTAGTGCTCTCTAGACAGCATGAAAAGAGATGTGCTACAATAGCGCAACGTCAGTTAACTTACAGTAGAAGCAGTATGGACAGCATTGATGGAGAATGTCGTTCCCAGCGTGCTACAACGTCTGCGTGCCACCGACATCATTCGTATGGCAGGCTTGACCGTTGCATCTCTGGGACAGGAGTATTTTCGGCAGGGAGCAGTACACCATACACACCGCCAGGGAGCGCGCCTTTCTGGTATTGTGGATGTCCTTCACGCGGGAGAAGTGCCAGCCGCATCAGCGGTATATGGAGCAGAAAAGACGTTTGCGGCAGATGGCTATTCCTCCCACTATCCCGTTGAAGTTGAGTTACACACTTCCACCTCGTGGACAAGTACCTGCCCTTGTGATTCCCATTCCTCTATCCTGTGTATGCATGCCGCCGCGCTTCTCTATCAATGGTTGGCTCGTCCGTCAACCTTTAGCGTTTCCTCATTAGATTCTCAAGATGCTATGTTAGAAAATACGCCCTATTCCTCAAATCAAGCAGACAATAACTCAGATGAACAGACATCTGTGTCATCCCCCGTTTCTCCAACCTTCCCAATCCCCCAACTACCCCCACCGCCACAAGCCTCCCTCTCACATCCCGTGCTCACTTCTCTTCTCGCGGAGTCCGAGCAGGTAAATGGAGTAGAAGGGGGCAGTTCCAGTCTTGCTTCTCTACCGATCGCTAGCGGAACGGACACATCACTATTAGTAGACCAAGAGCAGACCACAGGCACGCGTATGGTTCGCCCTTTGAACGCGAAACCACTGGCATTGACGCGTGGACCCGCTCCACTTGCCACGTTACAAGAAATATTGACACAAATGGGGCTGAGCGAGCTTCGTGGCATTGCCCGCGAATATGCCATGTCAGTGAATACACCGGGAAAACAGCAGTTGGTGGATAGCATACTGGAGATATTAAAGCAAACCGATACCGTGCGGCGTATGGCGAACACGCTGGAAAAGCCGCCGCGCCAGTTGCTGGCCGCTCTGACGCTTGCTGGGGGCTCCATGAGCGACGATGATCTGCGCGGAGTGTATGAGCGTTTTGGGCTTGGTCAACCGGGACAGCTACAAAATACGCTAGCAGCCCTGCAAAATAAGGGCTTTCTTTTTCGCACCAGCCTGAATAGCGCGCCCCAGCAGCGCATCGGCATGAGCGGAGCGTTGCTCGATGTGGGCTGGTTCGTGCCAACTGAGGTACGTAACGCCTTGCGCGTGACCGTTCCCGTCGCTACGCTCGATGTAGAACGCGCTAATGAAAACGGCGAGGCGTATGATATACGCATGGCAACTCCTTACACCCTGCTGGCCGATCTGCTATTAGTTGCCCGCTCACTAGATGGTTTTAACCTTGATCGTGAGCAAGAGCGCGAGAAAGAGAAGTCTGGGAATACGAGTAATACAGGGGGTGCTACAAATGCCGCAAGTGCTACCCGTTCATCATCGCTCACCACGCGGCACGCAACGGGACAGCTTGCGCCCGATGGCTCCATCCCCTTGCCCGCGCCTGTGGATATGCCCTCCGCGACTTTGCTAGCAACTGTGCAAAAAGAGATAGATCGTCCCCAACCATTGCTACGTTTTGCGACGCGCCTGATCCGTCTCGCGGATATCGTGCATAAAGATGATGGCGGCACACCTCATCTGCGTGTGCTTCCCCATGTGGCCCAATTGCTCTTGGGATCGGTGCATGCAGAGGTAACGCGCGACCTATTTGAGTTATGGCTGACACAATCACCCTACGACGACCTGTTCGACCTGCGTAACGATGGGTTACGCTTGCGTTGTCGTGCCACCTCACTTAGCCATCCAATGCTGCGTATCAGCGAGTTGGAGGCCGAGAATGCCGAGGCGCGCCAGGCTGTTATCGCGCTGCTGGCACAGACTCCCTTTCAGCAGTGGGTCAGCTTTTCTTCGTTTGCCCGTTTTGTCTATCGCCTGAATCCGCTGTTCTTACAGAAGCGGCAGCGTCTCTTTTCCATGCCGCACTGGTGGATCGAGTATGAAGAAGGGCGACCACTGCGTCCGACCCAACTAAATGATTGGTTGCGGGCAGAATACTATTATCTTGCTCATCTCATTCGTGGCCCGCTCCACTGGTGGGGTGTCTGCGATATCGCTTATGCCCGCGATGGACGACTGGCGGCTTTTCGCCTTACGCCGTTGGCCCGTTGGTTGCTACACGGTGATGTTGAGGCCGCGTTGAGTGAAGATGATACCTTGGCGCAAGCGGCTGAGAGCAGCTATGACACAACTGCTGCTGAGGACACCACTATTATGGTCACACCGCAAGATGAACTCCTCGTACCTTGTACCGCGCAGGCTTGGCCGCTGATCTCCTTGCTCGATCGGTTCGCGCAAACGGCGGGTGTGCAGAATGGACGATTGTGCTATCGCCTGACCCCTGCGGCTCTGGGTGCCGCGCTCAGTAATGGCACCTCGCCAGAGCCATTGTTGGCCGCTCTGCAACAATTGAGTGTGCAAGATAAAGACAGTGGAGATGCTAGAGATGCGCAAGAGAGGCAATCTACTCTCGCTTTGACGCGTATTATTGCCCAGCTTGAACGCTGGATCGCAAGTTATGGACGCATTCGCCTGTATACGGGTGTGGCCTTGGTGGAGGTGGCAGAGGCGGTCGTGATGCGTGAATTGCAGGCAACCACCTCGCTAGAAGAGCACATCCTGCACTCGGTGCAGCCGACACTGCATATCCTGAAAAAAGTTGGTGCCGAACGCCTGATTGATGAACTCAAACGACGAAGCCAGTCTCCGCTGCTACATGGCGAGGAGGAGTATGGAGCAGAGTGATATCGACCTTTTACAAGCGGCACCGCTTTACCATGTACAGGCGGTGCTCAAGGCGCGTCAGGCACCACAACCATTACAGCAACGCTTGAATACCGCCGCCGCCGAAACGCCAGAGGTTGCGCTTGAGCTTGCGCGCTATCTGTTTGACGAAAACGCGCTCCAGAGTGTGCTGGCAATGCTGGATGCTCCCTCGCATGCTATTCTGCAAGAGTTGGTAGCCTGTGGCGGGCGTGCCAATAGTCGCGACCTCGCCCTCTATTTCCTCTATGCCGACCTGCTCGCGCCCACCAAGCCTGCTCAGGAAATAGTAGATACCACGATGGCCCGCCCCTATAGCCCGGGAAACGCACAGATCATAGCGCAACTTGCCGTGCCCGTGATGCCCCAGTATCCTACGCCACATCCGCATGGTGTATTTGAGCAAAGCGTGCGCCATATGCTCTTGCTTGGCTTGTTGTTCTGGGGAAAACAAACCAGTTTTACAGGTCGCGATTATACGAGTGGCGTACATGATGGTGTGCTGATTGTGCCGCAAACGGTGAAGGACGTTGTTCGCCGTGTCTGGGGTATAGCGACAAAATTTCCTATAGACAAAAATGAAGTGCAGCAGCGTGCTGAGGATGTAGCAGAGGGTGATACGAGCATTGGCGGTGAAGGACGCGAGGATGGGGATGGGGACGAGAATGATGTTGGGGAGGATGCACGTCAGTTGCAGCGCACGTTGTATCTCTACTGGTCGCTGGTGGCTGCGACACGTGATGGCTTAGCTCTGCTCAGCAGTGGCTTGCTAGCTCGCATGCCGCTACGACAGGTGATAGAGCACGTAGGAATCAAGGCGCAAAGTGAGCAGGTTCGCTCAGAAAGCGATGCACCGCGCCTGTTGTTTATACGCTTTTTGCTCATGCGTTTAGGCTTGTTGGAAGATCGGCAAAATAGTATTCATGCCACCTCTACGGCTGCCGCACTTTCGTTTTTCTCGTTATCTTTAGTGGAGCGTGTGCGTCTCTGCTATCGCCTCTGGTTAGAGACACCTTTTTGGGATGAGTTGTTGTATCTTCCTGAAGTACATGTGCGGCCAGGTGCCAGCCCGCTTGAGAATGCCCATGAAGAGGTGGTGCAAGCCCGTAAGCAGGTGATGGAGAGATTAGTGTATGAGCACCTGAATGAATGGCACCAACTGGCAACGCTGATTGCGCGTACCAAACTCTACATTCCTAATCTGCTCTTTCCGCGCAGCTATGGACCACGTTCCGAACGCTATTCGGCTGGTAGCAACCCCTATGCCTGGGATTTTCGCCTACGTCGTGGCTGGCTGACGCATCGTGAAGGCTGGCACATGGTGGAGGGCGGTTTTATTCGTGCTGTTATTGATGGCCCGCTTCACTGGTTGGGTCTGGTCGAGCTAGATCATGAGGACCTGCCAACCGCCTTTTGTCTGTCAGTATCATTGCCTCTGATTATGGGTGAGGTGACAGCTGCACAACAAGACCTGCCCTGGGGCCGCTTGATTGTACAACCAAATTTTGAATTGATTGCGCTTGCCCCCGTTTCTGAAGCCTTGCTCGTGCGCTTAGATCACTTTGCCGAGCGTGTGAGCTTAGAACTGATCGCGCAATATCGGCTCACCAAGACCAGCGTGACACGCGCCATTCAGATGGGCATGCATGCGCAGGACATTCAGCGTATCTTGGAGCAGGCCGCCGAAAACACGATTCCGCAAAACATCTCATATTCGCTGGTTGAATGGGAACGGCAGGCGCGGCGTATTGAGTTGTGGCAAAACGCGACCCTGCTAGAGGTGGATGATCCACAGGTACTCGATCAGCTTTTTGCGGAGGAGGTCGCGCAACCGTTTCTGCGTCGCCGCATCTCCCCCACGCTGGCGGAGGTCGCCACTCGTTCCTTGCCGCAACTACAAGCATTGCTGTGGCAGCGCGATTATCTGCCTGCCCTTGTGACGGCTCCCACACAGGAGACGGTGCTCGATAATGGTCGCTTCGTAGTGCGTGAAGCGCAGTGGCGGCTGCATGGAGATGGCATGTTGGAGCCGCTATACGCTGTGCTTGACCTCTATCTCGTCGCTGAAATCACGCACTTTAGCGAGTTGGATGAGCAGAGCGGTTGGCGCAAAATTACGCCCACTTCCCTGCAAAACGCACTCGCGGCGGGAAAATCACTTGACTATATCATTTCATTTTTGCAGCACTATTGCGCACAAGGTATACCCTCCTCTTTCCTCATTCGCCTCAAGCTCTGGGGCGGCGGCTATGCTACACAGCAAGGCATAGCGGTTGAGCGACTTCCCCTGCTGCGCCTATCAGCCGCTATCCTGGCTGACCTGCAAGCTGATGCTGAACTGCACCCCCTTCTGGGCAGCGAGGTTGACCAGCAAAGTCGGCTTGTACGTGTTCAGCCTGAGCACCTGGAACGCATTATCGCGCTGTTACGTGAGCGCGGCTTCATCGTGGAATAATCCAGTCGCGTCTTATTGGCGTACTACTCTATAGACAAAACCTCTCGTATCTTGTGTTTTGTGTTAAGGAGCCTTCATTGCATTCTGTCTGAGCGTGAGCTAGACGCTTCCGCTCCGAACACCTGAGCGTAAGCTAGACGCGATAGCGTCGTTGGTGTTCGGAATACGGAAACCGATAGCGTCGTTGACAGAATGTGTTAGGAGAGTAGTATAAATGCCGCCTATATCATGTTTCTCAATCAGAAAATATGCTGGTGTGAGGTTGTTTGGTTCGTTTGGTTTATTGCTTTTACTTGTACTCGTGTGTGGAACATGCCTGCTCTATACGCTATTGCCGACGAACGCTGGAGTTGCTCATGCACAAACGGACATGACGACGCTGCAACATACCAGCCCAACGATTGATATAACCTGTAAAAGCACCTATTATTCACGCGATGGCAACCCGTTTCAACTGTGCCCTGGCCCGTTTCCGGGCGGCGGAAATTGTGTATGGTGGGCATGGGAGCAATGGCACCAACTCGGCTATGATTTGCCGCTTAACTGGGGCAATGCCGCCGATTGGGTGGTAGACGCTGAACGGGCGGGCTTGCCAGTTGGCACACAACCGCGTGTTGGCTCTATCGCGGTCTTTCCCCGTGCCGATGGCGTTTGGGCTTATGGCCCTCCTGGACATGTCGCCTTTGTGACCTCTGTTTCGCCTGATGGCACCAGCTTCAATGTCACCTATCAGAACTATGGCGACCCAACTCCTGTGCATTTGGGCATGAATTATAATATCGCGACGGTCAACGCGCCCAATTTTCAGAATGGTCTGTTGCGCTTCATCTACCTGCCGGTGCAGATTGATCTCGCTCGCTTCTCACATCTTGTGGGTGTGAATGGCAATGGCGTGAATGAGGTTGCGGCAACCAACGCTCTGCTCGGTACTATGAGTGGTATGGCTGCAACCACTACTGCTGATGCGACGACGAGTGCTAGTCGCTTGACGCTTGGCTTGCCAACGGGCAGTGGCTCGGCGGAGCAAGAATACAACGCGGACTTCACGGGAACGGGCGTCAGCGATCTGCTGCTTTATAATCGGCAGCAAGGGAGCCTGGATGTCTTGAGCTTTACGCAGCAGCACGTTCCGCGTATCATCAGTAACGAATTGGCCGCGACGACGGATAGCAAAATGGCACAGCGTGTCTCGCTTTCGGATGCGACCACTTCCGCGCATGGTTGGGGTTCCACGCTAGATGTGCGTGTCGGCAATTTCGCGGGCACGAACGAGTCTGATATCCTGCTCTATGACCGCACAAACGGGAAAATACAGCTATTGGCGTTGACACCCCAGTTAACGATTAAAAAGCATGTCACGCTCAATGGTTGGGGGCCGAACTGGGAGCTTTCCGTGGGCCGCTTTGATGGCGCACGTAGCGGTATCTTCCTCTATAATCGCTTTGCCGATGCCAATGTGCCTCTTCCTGTTGATGGCACAAACCAGAGCAATTTGACGCTTGATCAGTGGTATGCCGCCGGTCGCACGGCAAACGCGGTCATTCTTGACTTCAATGCCGACTTGAGTGTACGCCATATTCAGCAATATACGCAGTGGCATAATTCCTGGGAGGTCTATATCGGTCGCTTCAAAAATTCCACGCAAGACGGTGTGTTTTTGTATGATC
The DNA here is from genome assembly GCA_038199755.1 of Ktedonobacterales bacterium. GTDB lineage: Bacteria > Chloroflexota > Ktedonobacteria > Ktedonobacterales > Ktedonobacteraceae > JBBPYR01. The sequence continues at coordinate 50,404 of JBBPYR010000027.1, forward strand.
GTGGCATTGGCGAGGCTCGCCTGCTGGACTTCGACGATACGATGCAGATCAGCGATTATCAGGAGATACATAATCTCGTCGGAAACTGGCAGGTGTTCAACGGCGACTTCAACGGTTCTGGTCGCTCACAGGTCTTGCTTTATGATCCCAGCCAGGGCAATGGCAAGTTCCTGGTCTTCAACTCTGACCTCTCGCTGGCACGGGAGCAGAGTTATAGTGGCTGGAAGGTTAACGATGTCTTTTATGTCGGACACTTCGGCACTGATCGTATGAATGCTATGCTCTATGATCCGCAGACTGGCACCAGCACCTTTATCGTCTTTAACGACTCCTTGAAGATTATGCATCTTTACACCGTGCAAAGTTGGGATCAGCATTGGCAAATTCTGGTGGGGGCGTTTGTCGATCGTGCCGCCTGCTCGGTGGATGTGAACTGCGCGAAGGATGATAACATTCTTGTACTGAACCGTCGCACGGGCGAGATGGCGCAATACTCGTTCACCTTTGGGCGGCAGTATCAAGTAGTGGATAATCGTTCGCAGGCCTTTGCGCGCGGCAACAGCGATACCGACACCCATTTGCTCGCGGTGGATACGACCACCTTCAAAGCCGTCGGCACCTTCACCACCACCATTAGTGGCGAAGAATTGTACTAGTTTTTTCTGGTGGTAATTGCCTTTGCGCCCCCCCCAGTGGGGGCGGGCAAGGGATGTTCGACCAGAAAAAAAAACATTAGCGGTTTTAAAATTGGGA
>JBBPYR010000028.1:0-3081 GCA_038199755.1 Ktedonobacterales bacterium
AGTCGAGGAAGCACCTCATTCTCCCACATGCGATACATCTCACGTGGCACGCCTGGCATAGCCACAATGATATGCCCATCCTTCTCTACCCACCATCCTGGGGCGGTGCCAACCGGATTGGGAATGCTTTGTGCCGATGGAATGAGCGTCGCCTGCTTAATGTTGCGTTCAGGCATGGTGGCCCCCATGTGCGTAAACATTTCACGCAGGTGCGCCTCTAGCTGCGGATCAACCTGCATAGTTTCGCCGAGCAAGGCACTGATCGACTCACGCGCCAGATCATCCTCGGTCGGCCCCAAACCGCCTGTCATGATGATAAGGTCGGAGCGTTGCCATGCCCGCTGCAAAGCATCCACGATACGCCCCTGGTTATCGCCCACCTGAGAGACAAAATAAAGATCGATCCCTAACGCTGGCAGACTCTGTGCCAGGTAGGTCGCGTTGGTATCGGTGATCTGCCCCAACAACAATTCGGTTCCACAAGAAAGTATTTCCGCGCGCATGTATCCTCCAACAACAGAAAATATACACATTTCTAGCTATTACTAGTAGCCTATTGCGCCTTTCGGTCCATAGCCTTATGATACCATATCATAGACATAATCAACATGTTGTGTTCACTACATTAGAAAATCAATATGTTGTGCCAAAAGCCTTGTAATTCACGTTCATTCCGAGTATACTGACTTTCGTAAGAGAAAACACCCGTTCTATTGGCGAAAACCTATATACGCCAAAGACGTATTTCATCTCATCGTTCACTGTAGGTTCGTTCTAGTAAGCTAAGGAGTCAAAAGCAGGATGTCAGAGCAGAAGTCGTCGTCCTCACAGCGTCAGGATGCTGTTGATATACAATCACACACACCCCAGACCAATGAGGCACCCGAGGCACAGCAAGCGCAGGAGACCCATTTAGAGGGCATTCGCCAGAAGGTATTCATGGACCGCTATTCTCTCAAGAACCCCTCTGGCCAGCCGCTGGAATTTCATCCGGAGCAATTGTGGGCGCGTGTCGCACGTGGCATCGCAGAAGTGGAGCAGACGGAGGAGAAGCGTGCCTACTGGCAACAGCGCTTCTACGAGGCCCTTTCCGCTTTCCAGTTTGTCCCCGGTGGCCGCATCCTAGCTGGTGCTGGCACAGGGCACCAGGTTACATACTACAACTGCTTTGTGATACCAAGCCCGGATGACAGCCGCCAGGGTATCCTTGATAACCTCAAGATCATGACCGAGATCATGGCACGCGGCGGTGGCGTCGGCATCAACCTCTCCACGCTGCGTCCGCGTGGCTCCTACATCAAGACTGTTAACGGCACCGCTTCTGGCCCCTGCTCCTGGGCACAACTGTACTCCGTAGCAACTGGCGACGTGATTCAGCAAGGTGGTTCCCGGCGGGGCGCTTTAATGCTTATGCTTGATGACAACCACCCCGACATCGAGGAGTTCATCACCGTCAAGCGCACCGCGGGCAAGATCGAGCATGCCAACCTCTCAGTCTGCATCTCAGACAAGTTTATGAAGGCCGTGAAGGAGGATGCTAACTGGGATCTCATCTGGCAAGGAGAAGTCAAGAAGACTATCCGCGCCCGCCAACTATGGGACCTCATCTGCTCCTCCGCCTGGGCATCAGCCGAGCCGGGCATGGTGTTCATGGACCGCTATAACACGGAATCGAACACATGGTACTACGAAAATATCCGCTGCGTAAACCCATGCGTCACTGGAGATACGCTTGTTTCTACAGAGCATGGCTACACTCCTGCGCGTGACTTACAGCTAGGGATGAAGGTTCGTACACTCGCCGGACTCAAGCCCATCGAAAAGCTGTATAACAACGGTCTTCAACGCATCCATCGGGTGGAGTTTTCCGACGGTGGTTTTCTGGAGGGTACTGCTGATCACAAGCTTAAGGTTGTGCGTGACAAAAGATATCAATGGGTCCCTATCTCTGAGTTGAGTGTAGGCGATAGAGTTCTGATTGTACCCAACGAAGCGTTCGGACCCCGCCAGAACCTACCAACAGAAGCGAAGGAGTATATTGCCAAAAGAGAACTCAACGTTGCCGATTTTTATGATCGCAAGCTTGGGCTGATTGTTGGCACAGTACTCGGCGATGGCACACTGAGTAAACAGCCAAGTAGAAACAGCTATTCTAATCAGTGTAAAGTAGCCTTTGGCGCACATGAAGATGGCTGGTATGAGATGTTCACGAATTTGATGACGAATATGAACATTCATACGCATCGCACTCTCGCTGAAAAAGAGTTCATTGGTGAAGGCGGTGTTGCTGTCAAGCACGCAAGTGTGCGGTTAGAATGCTACAAACTAGCATCCTTGCTAATACGCATTGGTATGACACCAAATATTAAGGCACCGCAAAAAACTATTCCTGCCGCTTTCATGGGCATGGAAAAAGAATTTCTGGCTGGCATCCTTGATGGCCTCTTCTCGACTGATGGCAGTGTGCTCATGAAACAGGATAACCCAATGCTGCGCTTCCATACATCATCATACGAATTGGCGCAACAGGTGCGTTTGCTTCTGCTTCAGTTCGGCATCCATGGACGCATTTATCGTGCAACCCGCGATGAGGATTTGGAGTACGATGGCCGCTCGATGTACGGTACGGGTGAGAAGTATGATGTCATCATCATGAACGAGGGCATTGCACGCTTCTATGCAGAGGTTGGTCTAAGTCATCCAGAGAAAGCAGCACGCTTGAAAGATGTTGCCGAAAATTGGCATTTTATCGGTGGCTCATGGACCGCAGCAGTCGTCTCAATTCAAGATACCGAGCGAGAAGAAGAGGTCTATGATCTCTACGAACCTGACACACTCACCTGGATCACAAATGGTTACTGCTCTTTTGATTGTGGTGAGCAGGGTCTGCCAGCTTGGGGCGTTTGCAATTTAGGTGCATTAAACCTTTCATCATTTGTAGAAAATGGCAAGATGAATTGGGAGCGACTGGCCGATATGAGTAGGGTGGCGATGCGTTTCCTGGATAATGTGGTTGACTCCAACGAGTACTTCATCAAGGAAAATGAAGAGGCGCAGTTGGGTACGCGGCGTACCGGATTG
>JBBPYR010000029.1:0-11587 GCA_038199755.1 Ktedonobacterales bacterium
AATCAGAGAAACCCATCCGTAGGGGCCAGATTGATCGCGCCCCGTGGCGATTGATCGCCTGTGATTCCGCGAATCTCGCTCAATGAATTGAGCGGAGGGCGCGATCAATCTGGCCCCTACGGAGCCTGTAGTGCGCTTCGCTGCTGCTCACGCGATTACCAGGTTCATTAGTAAAAGTGCATAAGCTGGTCCCTACAGAGGTACGATGATCGGCATTTTGTCGATCTTGCAACATCTCTGAAAAAGGCATGAAAAAGTGTTGACAAGAGAGAACATTCATGATACTATAGGCCATGTCAAGAAACCGCCTGTATGTGCAGGTGAACCGGTGACTATAGAGAAGAGGGTACACCCGTTCCCATCCCGAACACGGAAGTTAAGCTCTTCATCTCTCACGATACTCTGGGGGCAACTCCACGGGAAAATAGGACGTCGCCGTTTCACCCGCCCATGACAGACGGTTTTCTGCATTTTGGACTTCACTAGAGGAAAGCAGAAACAAAAAACCAGCCCCTATTCACTGAATAGGGGCTGGTTTTTGTTTCTGCTAGCTCTATTACAATGTTCCCTGGTTAGCATACTTCTCAGCGTAGTCACCAATGATTGGCAACTTGAAGTACTTGCCCTGGAAACCATTAATCATCAAGACAATCCAACCAACAAACTCAACAATGTTGAGCACCCAATTGATGTTGGCAATGCCATAGGGGAGGAAACCAATGATGATAGTCAGCACCCATAATCCACCAAAGAAAAGCATCGACTGCATAGCATGGAAACGCACGAAGCGGTTTTGCTTCTCAATAAGGAAGAAGATTAACCCTGTGACGAAACCAAGCACATAGGTCAAGCCTGCTGCCGTATTCTGTGCCAATCCAGTGCTGCTCGTCGCACCCGCTGGTGCGCCATAAGGCTGCTGGTAGGGTTGCTGATAGCCAGGCTGCCCAAATCCGGGTTGCTGGTACTGCTGCTGCTGCTGCGACTGGTCATATCCCGTATAACCCGGCTGACCTGGTTGCGGTTGACCATAGCCCGGCTGTCCATACCCTGGCTGACCTGGCTGAGGTTGTGGTTGACCATAACCCTGCCCATACCCTGGCTGCTGACCACTATAAGGATCAGTTGGGGGCGTGTACCCACCACCATACTGACCTTGCCCAGAATTTGGATACTGGCCTTGTTGGTTTGGGTCCTGTCCCTGATAACTCATAATAACGTTCCTCTCTTTATATGATGATAAGGCCGCTTTTGTGAAAGACGGAACAGCATGTATATAACACCTACTTATAGTTTCTGCTCGCATCTTCTTTTTTTAATCACTGGGTAGAGAAATTATCGCCATCCCTTATCTTTTCACATCTCGTACCCTATACTCTTTACGTAGTATACTCCTAAAGGTTGCGTTTGGGAACTAGCTGAAATAAAGAAATAGGTGTTTGTGAAAAGAAACCTTTCCACAAACACTTATTTTCTTATCTTTTATTTGTATCATCCTGCTTCGCTCGTGCATGAGGATAGTGGTCGTGCGTTTCCGACTTTGGAGGTGGTAGCCTGTTGAATGCAGAGGTATCATGCTCGTCTGAGTGCTCATCGGCTTGCTCATCGGCTGCTATCTCTCTTTGCCGCGGTGTTCCGCCACGGGGAGGTGGTGGCGGTATGTGCTCATCTTGCCGTAATGGTCGTAGCTCATGTCCTTGCTGCTCGCTTTCTTCCCTCTCTTCATCTGGCAAAGGAGCCGCTTCGAGCAGGGCCGCGTCAATGACCTGGTCCATGGTATCCACGGGAATAAAGTGTATCTTTTGGCGTACCTTGAGAGGAATCTCTAATAAGTCTTTCTGGTTGTCCGCAGGAATAATCAAGGTTGTGATATTCGCCTGCTGAGCTGCCAGCACCTTCTCGCGTAAACCACCAATGCTCAGTACACTACCAAGCAGCGTAACTTCCCCTGTCATTGCCAGATTCGTGCGGATCGGACGCCTCGTCAAGGCCGAGACAAGGGCCGTTGCGATTGTAATACCTGCCGAAGGCCCGTCTTTCGGAATCGCTCCCTCCGGTAAATGAATGTGCAAATCGGTATTGTCCACGAACGTGGGGTCAATTTGAAACTCTTCTGTTCGTGTGCGAATATACGAGAGTGCGGCACGGGCAGACTCGTGCATCACATCCCCTAATTGGCCCGTCACGAGTAGCTCGCCCTTGCCAACCATAGTCACGACCTCGACTGGTAGCAGGATACCCCCATTTTCAGTGACGGCAAGTCCCATCGCTGAACCAATCTGCGAGCGTTGCACTGGTGGGGCGTTCGAATAGCGTGGCGTGCCGAGATATTGCTCCACCGAGCTTGCGGTTAAGCGCACCCGCGTATTGGGCTTCTCAACCACACGGCGGGCAACCTTGCGGCAAATGCTCGCCAACTGCCGCTCTAGATTGCGTACACCCGCCTCACGTGTATACCCTACCACAATCTGATGCATCGTTGTTTGCGGGATTTTTACCTGTTCTGGTGTCAAGCCGTTTTCCTTGAGCACCTTCGGCAATAAATGCCGCTGCGCAATATTGACCTTTTCTTCAAGCATATAGCCGGGTAGTTCGATAATATCCATGCGGTCAGCTAATGCGCGCGGAATCTGATACTTCACATTACCAGTGCAGATGAAGAAGACTTCTGATAAGTCAAAAGGAACTTCGAGATAGTGATCGGTAAATGTATGGTTCTGTTCTGGATCAAGTACCTCTAGCAGGGCTGCCGCAGGGTCACCACGATACTCTGAAGAAAGTTTATCAATTTCGTCGAGCAGAAATACCGGATTACGCACGCCCACCGTTTTCATGCTTTGAATAATACGTCCAGGTAACGCCCCCACATAGGTACGACGATGGCCGCGAATTTCCGCTTCGTCGTGAACGCCGCCCAGAGAAATACGTGCGAATTTCCGCCCCAGGGCGCGGGCAATTGATTGGCCCAGCGAGGTTTTGCCCACTCCGGGCGGGCCAATAAAGCATAGGATTTGCCCCTGCCCCTCGTTGCCAGTGCCCAGTTGTTGGCGTAGTTGTCGCACCGCCAAAAAATCAATGATGCGCTCTTTAATTGCTTCTAGCCCATAATGGTCGGCATCAAGAATATGGCGTGTTCGCTCGATATTCAGCACATCTTGTGTGCGCTCGGACCACGGCAGGGCGAGTATCCAGTCAATATAGGAGCGCACAACCGCTAATTCTGCCGATTGTGTTGGCGTTCGCTCAAGGCGGTCGATTTCTTTCTGCACCTTGAGCATAATCTCTAAGGGAAGTGTTTTTGCGCGCAGTTTTGTACGCAATTCATCTGCCTCAGATGAGGTTTCCATGCCTAGTTCTTCCTGAATGGCACGCAACTGCTCACGTAGATAATATTCCTTTTGCGAACGGTCCATCTGTGAACGTACACGTCCGCGAATCGTTGTTTCCAATTCGAGAATCTCGATCTCATTGCCCATCAGCACACATATCTTCTCTAGCCGCTCCATAGGATCGAACGTTTCTAACAGGTCTTGTTGTTTTTGCACATCATTGACGACGTGGGCCGCTAATGTATCTGACAGGCGAGGCGTGGTTTTGAGATTGACGATCAGGTTAATATCTTCCACAGAGAAATGACGATTGAGTTGGGCATATCGTTCAAAAAGGTTCGTCGCGTGACGTACCAGGGCATCAGCTTGTGGCCCTCGTGTTTGCAACTCTTGTGGCTCACTAATTTTTACATTAATATACGGTTCTGTATCGACAAACTCTTCCAGTTGCACACGACGAATACCACGCACCACGATTTGCAGGCTGCCATCTTGTTGGGTGTGCATGGTAGTGACTTCGACAAGTGTGCCTATCGGATAAATGTCGTGCATTTGGGGATCATCAATGTCAGGGTTACGCTGTGTAGCGGCTACGAGGGTACGTTCTGGGCGCATCATCGCCTCTTCAACCGCGCGAACGGTTTTCTCGCGCGCGACCGCTAGGGCATGACGATTATGCGGAAATACAACGATGTTTTTTAACGCCACAAGTGGATAAATATCGGTCAGTTGTTGGCGTTCTTTTTCGTTCATCGGCTCCGCCTATCTCCTCACTGTTCTACCACAATAACTACGTACAAGGTCTGGATGCCTGAATGTCCACGAGAGGCATCCCTACTCATAAGGATGCCTCTCGTGGACATCCAAATCCAGGAATATCCCTACCAATGTTGATGAGTCTGCTTTAAGCAGACTCATCTTCAGAATAGGCAACAGCTCTGTCATTGCGTGTAACGAGCATTGGTTTGTGATGTGATGTGATTACCTCACCGTTAATGATGACTTTTTTCACATCAGCACGTGACGGTATCTCGTACATCACGTCTAGCAACACATCTTCTATAATGCTCCGTAAGCCTCGTGCTCCCGTACGCTGCTTTAATGCACCCTCTGCGGCAGCATCAAGCGCGTCACTCGTGAACACCAACTCCACGCGGTCAAGCTGTAAGAACTTCTGATACTGCTTGATGATCGCGTTCTTTGGCTCGGTCAGAATGCGAATGAGGGCCGCTTTATCCAGGCTATCGAGTGAGACCGCTACTGGTAAGCGTCCTACGAATTCAGGAATCAAGCCATACTTCAACAAATCATCGGGAATAAGCTGCGTCAAGATCGACGCGGTCTCTTCCGCAGTTGGTTCTGCCGGATTGTTGTTGCGGAAGCCAATCGTTTTGTTGCTTCCCAGGCGTTGCTCAACGATTTTATCCAATCCTTCAAAGGCACCACCACAAATAAAGAGAATATTCGCAGTGTTGATCTGAATGAAGTCCTGGTGCGGATGCTTACGCCCACCCTGGGGTGGAACGTTCGCCACCGTTCCCTCGATGATCTTTAAGAGGGCTTGCTGTACGCCTTCGCCGGAGACATCACGTGTAATCGAAGGGTTGTCAGACTTGCGGGCAATCTTGTCGATTTCATCAATATACACAATGCCGCGTTCCGCACGTGCAACATCGAAATCAGCGGTTTGGATGAGGCGTAGCAGAATGTTCTCCACATCTTCACCCACATAGCCCGCTTCCGTTAATGCTGTCGCGTCGGCAATGCAGAAGGGAACATCCAATACCTTCGCCAGCGTCTGCGCAAGTAACGTCTTGCCACAGCCGGTCGGCCCAATCATCAGAATATTGCTCTTGCCTAGCTCAACATCGTCAATCTGCATTCCTACTCCAATACGTTTGTAGTGGTTGTAGACCGCGACCGCCAGCGTTTTCTTGGCACGCTCCTGCCCAATCACGTAATGACTGAGTTGCTCGTAAATCTTCTTGGGTGTCGGCATCTTCCCCGCTGATAAGCGCGGCTTGGCGATGGTTGCCTGCTCCTCTTCGATGATTTCTCGACAGAGATCAATGCATTCATCGCAGATATAGACACCACCAGGGCCAGCAATTAAGCGCTGGACTTGATCCTGGCTCTTACCGCAAAATGAGCAACGGTATGTCGTCCTTACGTTTTTCGAGTTTGCCACGTCTGTCACCTTTCGCTACATCTTTGTTTCTTCGGATGTTGCTTCGCTTTCCAGTGGAGCAACCGACTCCTCGGCCTCTATGACGTCCTCTTCCGTTGCAAGGACAGCCGCTTCCGCATTCGCGATCACAGCCTCCTCAGATTCTTCGGTCTCGTCAAGAGGCGCATCCTCTGGATCGGGATCGGTTGTTAGCTCTATCAGACGCGTTACTGCTTTTTCTCGCCGCATGCTAATGGTGAGTGAACGTTTCTGCTCATCGGTGCCTGCTATTGGCTGACCCATTTGTGAGTAGGCAAACAGCAAGTCATCGATCTCTGCATTTGTCACCTGGATGTCTTCTTGTTGTGCCACATCATCGAGAACGAGCTGACGTTTGAGACGCTGTTCCGCCTCTGGCTTGATACTTTCAAGATACTCGTTCCGATTCTGCCGCGTCATCACTAAGTATTGATCGAGCGACATGTGTTGCTGCTCTAATAGATGACCCAGCTGATGGAGCATCTCTTGTGCCTGTTCCTCGATCAAAAGTGGGTGAAGCGTAATCTCTGCTTGGTCGATCACAGCCTTCACAACCTTCTCGCGCAAGTCATCACGAATCTGGCGTTTCTTGCTTTCAAGAATGTTGTCGCTGACCGATTTACGCAGCTCTTCCAAGGAAGCAAATGCGCCATCGCTGGACTTTTCCGCGAATGCGTCATCTAATTCAGGAATTTGCTTCTCTTCCACCTTATGCAATGTTACCACATAATCAGCTTGTTTTCCTGCGAGCTTCTCATTGCTATAGTCGGAAGGAATGGTCGTGCTGAACGATTTTGTCTCGCCCGCCTGCATGCCTACAATCTGTTCATCCATGCCGGTGAACAAGCCAACACGTTCCTTGGTGATTTCAAAGGGATTGTCCTTGAGGTCAGAAATGCCCTGCTCTTCAGAGGTGAGCTTCAGATCAACCGTCGCACGGTCGCCATAGTCGGCGGCTCGCTCAACTACCTGGAAGGTAGCTTGACGACTGCGCAGATTCTCAAGTTCCTTTTCAACCTCTTCCGATGTGACCTCAGCCTCTTCTCGCTCAAAATGTAATGATCGATAATCACCAAGGACGGGTGCGGTAATAATAGGAACAGTGACTTGGAAGTGGTACGGTTGGCCCATCTCGAAGATCGGGGCATCAACCTTTGGCTGAGAGATGGGGGTAAGCTCATGCTCTTTAAGTGCCTCACGATAGGCGTCGGAGATAAGATCGTCGAGACCTTCCTGATAGATGGCCTCTTTTCCGCCGAGCTTACGTTCCAGTATGGTGCGGGGAGCCTTCCCTGGGCGAAAACCCGGCACACTGACTTGTTTTACGAGTTTGCGATACGCCTTATCTGAGGCTTTTTCTATTTCGTCCCATGTCACATCGACATCGAGGACCGCCTCACTAGTCGGCTGTTTTTCTATAGAAACTTTCACGTTTCCTCCAAATAGATATAAACATGCTTGTGTTATACGTCATTCTCTATTGCATCGCTAGTGAGCATTCATACGAAGAATGAGTGTGTTTGAGAACGTCTTTAGCCATCTTCAACTGTTTGCACACTTCTTCCCACGTTGCCATACTCTCCCAATGGATGAAGCGGGAGACGGGGATCGAACCCGCGACTTTCTCCTTGGCAAGGAGATGCTCTACCACTGAGCCACTCCCGCAGTACCTAACCTGTGTCTCATAGTGGGCGGTGAGAGACTCGAACTCTCACGGTTCATCACCAACAGATCCTAAGTCTGCCCTGTCTACCAATTTCAGCAACCGCCCGTATATCCCTGGAAGAAGGTAGAATACTTCCACTTGTGGATAATACATCAGAGACTTACCCACTGTCAAGGACAATTGACTCACAACGACACTTTGGCTATCCATTGCTACAACACACTCTTACCGCACTATATTCCTTTTGTTTTTTCGTCATATTCTTTCATCCAGAAATCCTTTTGTACTGCTCTATCGGCATGATACAATAGAGTACACATGATAAGAGTTCAGCCATACTACTACGCCGGGATAGATAAGATAAGTTTATGCATCAAAGTCAGAGTACACCAGAACCCTCTAAGCGTTTTGATCGACCTCAGCTCTACATTAATAGAGAGCTGAGTTGGATCGAGTTTAATCGTCGCGTCTTTCAGGAGGCACAAGATAACCGCCATCCTCTGCTGGAGCGCGTGAAATTCATTGCCATTTTTGAGACGAACCTTGACGAGTTCGTGATGATTCGTATGGCCGGCATTAAAGATCAGATCGCCTCTAGCAAAACCCTACGCAGCCACGATGGGCGCACTGCCGAACAGCAGTGGACTGCCATCCGTAAAGACCTCGCTCCCCTGATACAGGAGGTACGCCAATACTGGCGCAACACGCTTTTGCCTTTGCTGGCTGAGCAGCATATTCATATTCTGGACTACGAGCAATTAAATGAGCAGCAGCGTGCGGCCATGCTGGCCTTTTTTCAAAATGAGATTTTTCCCGCCCTTACTCCGCTTGCTGTCGATCAAGGTCATCGCTTCCCCCACATTTCCAGTCGCAGCTTAAACCTTGCCGTGGTGATTTCCGAGAATACCGACGCGGAAAAATTTGCTCGTGTGAAGGTGCCCTCTTCTTTGCCTCGTCTGCTGCGCATTCCTATCTATACGGAAGAGCAAGAGGAAGAGGCTGTCGCTTTTGTTTGGCTAGAACAGGTCATCGCGGCCCATCTTAACCTCCTTTTCCCAGGCTATGATGTCTGGGAATCATACCCATTTCGCGTCTTACGTGATGCCGATATCGAGTTGCAGGAGGATGATGCCTCCGATCTGCTCGAGTATATCGAGCAAGAGGTACGTGAGCGTCGCTTTGGTTCCGTGGTTGATCTCGCGGTGAATCCTGCCATGCCGCACCGTATTCGTAACTTACTCGTTGAAAAACTGGGGATTGTCGTACGGGATTTGACAATTGTTGATGGCCCACTGGGCATGGGCGATGTGATGGAGTTACTGAGCCTGGATCGTTCAGAACTCAAGGATGAGCCATTCACACCACATACACCTGCATTTTTGAATAGCGGTGATCTCTTTACGGCCATCCAGAAATATGATTTACTCGTCCATCACCCCTATGATAGCTTTAATTCTGTGGTCGATTTTATTCGCATCGCCGCAGACGATCCGCATGTGCTTGCCATCAAGCAAACGCTGTATCGGGTCGGCTCTGATTCCCCGGTGGTCAATGCCTTGTTGCATGCCGTAGAAAACGGCAAGCAGGTTGCGGTGCTGGTAGAACTCAAGGCCCGCTTTGATGAAGAGAACAACATTGGCTGGGCCAGAGAGTTAGAGCACGCTGGGGTGCATGTCGTCTATGGTCTGGCTGGTCTCAAAACGCATTCGAAGGTCGCTCTGGTGGTACGCAGGGAAGCACAGGGCATGCGTCGTTATGTACATCTTGGCACCGGTAACTATAATGCCAGTACCGCCAAAATTTATGAAGACTTTGGCTTCTTCACCTGCCGCGAAGATATTGGTGCTGACGCTACCGACCTCTTCAACGCCCTTACTGGTTATTCGCGTCAAAGTATCTATCGCTCCTTGCTGGTTGCCCCGCTCGCATTGCGGAAGAGTTTGCTTGAGCGTATTGAGCGCGAGATAGAGCTGCATAAACAGTTTGGCAATGGACGGCTTATCTTCAAGATGAATGCCCTGACCGATCCAGAAATGGTGGCCATGCTTTACAAAGCGGCACAAGTGGGTGTTGAAATTGATCTCATCATTCGCGGCATGTGCTGTATACGCCCCGGCCTCGAAGGTATCAGTGATACCGTGCATGTGAGAAGTCTCGTTGGTCGCTTTTTGGAACATAGCCGCATTTATTACTTCGGCAATAATGGCAAAACCCAAATATACATGGGCAGTGCTGACCTGATGCAGCGTAATCTCAACACACGAGTGGAGACGCTCTTCCCAATTGAGTCCGATATCTTATGCAAAACGCTGGTCGAACGTGTCCTCAAACCCATTTTTGCCGATACGGTCAATGCCCATGAACTCCATTCCGACGGCAGTTATACGCGCATCGAGTCAAAAGAGGGCGAGGAACCCTTTGATTGTCAAGAGTGGTTCATCACACAGCCGCTCTTTGACGAAAAAATGCAAGAAGAGATGATCAATGTTATCAACAGTGCCCTCCCATCCCATGCTTCATAACCATGGCATATGGGCAGAGGTTGCATAAAAGCGGCCACACGTGCAAAGCACATATGGCCGCTTTTGTGCAACTCTTGTGTTTTAATAGGAGGTGATGAAGGTGACGCCGTAGCCAGGAGCAAATTCTACGTCGGTCACGCTATAGGGGTACGCACCCCAGTTCTGATTGCTGGCGATCACATGCCCATTGGGTAGCACCCGTTCTACGACCGCCACGTGTCCAAAGCCATAGGCACCCTGCACCCACGGTTGCAGATCAATAATAGCACCTACCGAGGGACTATTAGAGACGCGCCAGTGAAAATCGTAGGCTCGTGCCGTCCACTGCCATGCATTTGCGTTGCTCATCCAAGGAACGTACACATGGTGCAGTTGATAGTAACGCTCCGCAGCCCAGCGTGTGCATTGTGGATAAGGAAAGAAATTACCCAGGCCCATAATTGGGGAGGGTCCCCGCTTGGCTGTACCTGATCCGCTTGTCCCACGGCCAGGAATACAAATATGCTGGTTAATGTAGATCATGTTCGGGTTGGAGATATGGTTGTACGAGGTCAGTTTCTGCCACGTCGTATTATAACGACTTGCGACGGTACCCAGCGTATCGCCGCTCACCACCGAGTAGGTTGCATCGCTCGCCGAACATGGGCTCTGAGCAAATGCACCCAGGATGGCGGACCCAAAGGTATTACCGAGCAGGACGACCACCACAATCGACGCCACCAGGACATTGCCTGCTACGATACTCACCGCGCGGTGCTGCCGAAAATACTGCCAGACTCGTTGGGGCATTTGTGAATGTTGCACGTTAGCTTCTCCTCTTTCTGCTATACAACGACAATCAACAAAGCAGAGGTAGGGACAGTGAACCCCTGTATCTGTATAAATCGCTCGTACCTAGCATATTAGCGCATCTATAGGAAAAGCAGCATGAAACATCGTGAAGCATAGTACCAAAGAGCTAAACAAACTGAGACACCTTAACCATTCAAGAAGAGTACATGAGCAAGGTGCATGGTTTCGCCAGTGGCAAAACCATGCACCTTGCTCATGTACTCTTCAATAGCTAGCGAAGCACCGCTGGTGCTGAGGCCTCAAAAAGCAGAAGCATACCACATAGTGAGTTAGGCCAAAAAAGGTCTTGACGGAAACAGAGAGACATGATATATTACGCCCATGCCAAGGTAGCTCAGTTGGTAGAGCACAGCACTGAAAATGCTGGTGTCGTCAGTTCGATTCTGTCCCTTGGCACTAATACACCCCAAACGCCCAAACAAAAACGCCTCAAGCCAATCTAGAAGCGGCCTGGGGCGTTTCGACTTTTTGGGCGGTTTCCGCAAATGTAGCAACGGTGTAGCAATAGGCAAACGACCTATTTTTGAGGTTGCTCACCCTCTTGCGAAGCATCTCCACCTTCTAGAGGCTTATCCTCTTTACCCTCTTCCTTACTCATATCAGCGAAAGCCGCGAACGCTTGATTAAGTTTATCCATAGCGTTCTTCTGCATTGTTGGCAACACATGCGAATAGATGTCCATGGTCATGCTAATCTCACTATGCCCTAATATCTCTTGCACAATCTTTGGATGTACATCCATAGCGAGAAACAAACTAGCGGCACTGTGCCTAAGATCATGAAAGCGTATGTCAGGTAAACCTGCCTTTTCAAGCAGTAGCTTTAGCTGAACAAGAACACCGTAGCCAAGGTCGAGATGCTTACCCAGAGGTGTTGTCAAGGCCGGTGGAATCACGAGCCGATTTTGAATTGGCCGCCCTGGGAAAACGAACTCCAAAGAACAACATTCCATGAACGCCGACGAACAAACGCCGACGAAACTGCGTCAGGATCAGGCGATCCTACCGCCGACGAG
>JBBPYR010000030.1:0-27715 GCA_038199755.1 Ktedonobacterales bacterium
CGCGCCCTACCTCATCGCGTCTTACCATTCGCGTATCGTCGCTCACCCGATAGGGCGTGTGCAACCTCACCTGCCCACCACCTTCCAGACGCAGTGTCTCACCATCTGCCTTCAGGAAGGATGGTGCGAGGACCTTTCCGTCATGTGTGCGCACCTCTACAATCCAGATGTCAGCGGGCAAGTGGGTCGAAAGGTGCAATTCCAACGGCGTGCCATCTGTGCGCCACGCATGAAGAGCTGCCTTCATGGTGCCGCTAGTGTTGATCACCAACACATCGCCCGCGCTGAGGAAGTCCCCTAAAGCGCGGAAACGGCTGTGTAGCACATGATCGTTCGAGCGATATGATACCATCAACCGCACTTCGTCACGGGACAGGCCGCGTGCCTCTGGTGGCTCGCTCGCCTGTAGCTCTGCTGGCAACACAAAATCCAATGGGTCGCGTCTTGCACAATCATTTCCACAGAGGATAGGGAACTGTGCATCTTCTGAAGGGTGTTCCTGCATAGCGATCATCATTGCGCCGCTCCTGCTGTCAAAGCACGTGCGGCATAGCGACCACTCGGTTGATCGCCTGTAATCAAGGTGAGCAGGCCAGGGACACTCACCTCTGGCAGGGGGCGATCACTGATATCTTCACCGGGGAAGGCTTCTTGATGCATCTGAGTACGCATATCACCTGGATCAACCCAGTAGACATACCATTCGGGTTGCTCGGCGGCAAGGATATGTGAAAGCTGCTCGAGAGCGGCCTTGCTCGATCCATAACCACCCCAACCTGCGTAGTCTTCGACACCGGCATCACTGGTGATATTCAAAATGCGTGCATTCGCTTTAAGCGTGGTACGTAGTGCCTGGATGAGGGCGAGCGGGGCGACCACATTGGTGCGATAGACCTGCTCAAGCACGTCTAAGGGATATTCTACTAATATCGGTTGCGGGCTCGGTCCAAGCATACTAGCATTGTTCACCAACACATCGAGCCCACCCACCTGCTGTGCCGCAGTTGCTAACGCTTGACGGTGTGCCGCAGTGGTGATATCGCCAGGGAGTGCGATGACGCGTGTGAGTTGTGCAAGTTCTTTGCGTGTGGCCTCCAATGCGTCCGCGCCGCGTGCATCTATAATCAGAGTCCAGCCTAATTGTGCAAGTTGACGGGCAAGCGCGAGGCCAAGCCCACGTGACGCGCCAGTAATCAGGACACTGCCCGATTGAGTGAGAGACATGTTACAAATCCTTTCTCGCAAAGTCATCTATGAATTTCGCATGGCGACCGCAACAGCAAAGGGAGGAGGACTGCCATGCTTGCTTTTAACTATTTGACATAGAGCTATTTTCATGATTCTACTTTACCGCAAGAAAAGCAGGTATACATTGTGCGGAAGGACAGATTAATAGCTGTCCAAAGGGACAGCTGTAGAGGGAGGAAGCACAAGAACAATATTAGATACCCTGCTCAAGGCGAGCTTTATAAACTGGACAGCAAGCTTTGTCCCTCGTTCCACTCTTCCGCGAATAGTCCATTGGCTATACGAAATAATTGCATCAGGGTTCGTTGCGCCTTCTTGCCACTTGGCGCGACACCCTCGTACATGCCGAGATGGGTACCACGCCAAGTTGTGCGTATAGCGATAGTGTTCCCCTCAACTACGAGATCGTCAACGATAATCTCAAGGTCGGGGAAGCCTGTGCGAACGGCAAGGACATAGGCGGCGACGCCCGCGGTGCCTGTTGGCTGCTCAGGTGTGGAATGATCGATGAAGGTCGTGGCAAATAGCTGTTCGATCAGCTCTAACCTGCCACGACCAAACACCTCGTCATACAGTTGGACTATCAGTTCATTGGGCATCATTTCTGTTTGAATGCGGCATCGAAGGCCTGTTGCGAGGGCGAGAAATCAAGCCGTTTCACGAATGCAGCGGCCTCTGGGGCGCCGTGGGCGCGATCCATGCCGCTATCTTCCCACTCCACGGAGAGCGGTCCCTGATAGCCGATACGGTTGAGCGTGCGGATAATCTCCTCAAACTCGATGCCGTTGCGTCCGGGGGTGCGGAAATCCCAGCCGCGTCGCGCATCGCCGAAGTCTAGGTGCGAGCCAAGAATGCTGGTGCGTCCATTGAGGTTGCGTGTCGAGTTCTTGATATGCACATGGTAGATGCGGTCGGCAAAGGTTTCGAGAAACAGCACAGGATCAACAAACTGGTGATGGAAATGGCTAGGGTCGAAGTTAATGCCAAAGGCGGGCCGATGCTTGATAGCCTCTAACGTTTTTTCGGTGGTATAAATATCGTAGGCGATCTCGGTCGGGTGAACTTCTAGCCCAAAACGTATGCCTTGCTCATCAAAGACATCCATGATGGGGTTCCAGCGGTCAGCGAATTCACGATAGCCTGCCTCGATGGTGGCCCAGTTGTTTGGTGGAAAAGAGTAAAGCAGGTGCCAGATGGGGGAGCCAGTAAAGCCGTTCACCTGCGTCACGCCGAAGAGTTTGGCGGCACGGGCCGTGTCCATAATCTCTTTTGCGGCGCGTTGACGCACGCCTTCGGGTTCGCCATCGCCCCATACACGCGGCGGCACAATATCGCGGTGCCGCTCATCAATGAATTTGTCGGCCACCGCCTGCCCCACCAAGTGATTACTAATCGCCCAACAGCCTAGCCCGTGCTGCTCTAACAGCGCACGCTTATTCTTGACATAGTTGGTGTCGGCCAGGGCTTTATCGACCTCGAAGTGGTCGCCCCAGCAAGCAAGTTCTAGGCCATCATAACCCCAGCTTTTCGCTAGGGGAGCCAGTTCCGCCAGGGGAAGGTCTGCAAATTGTCCAGTAAAGAGGGTAACTGGTCGTGACATAGTATTTGTTCCTCACAGCTTTCTAACAAAAGTATTGTTTTAGAACTCTACCTCCAATTTACGCACATGATAGCGGTGATTGTCTACTCTCAACCCAGAAGAGCAGCATTCATGATTATTTTGCCACGCGATTCTCTTATGCCCATTGTGAGATCAGCCAAAAACGTGTATTATAAAGGAACCAAACGCATAGACAGAACCGATTGTACAAGGCTTTTTGAGATTAGATTATGAGAACAACTTCTTTTTGGGATACATTACACAAACCAATTTTTATCTTGGCACCTATGGAAGATGTCACAGATACCGTACTCAGGCAAGTGATTGCCCGATGTGGAAAACCTGCTGTTTTTTTTACTGAATTTACCAATGTGGAAGGGATGTTCTCCAAAGGAGAAAAACATGTTGTCCATAGACTGCAACATACCGAAATGGAGCGACCGCTTGTCGCGCAAATTTGGGGAACGCATCCTGAAAACTTCTCTAAAGCAGCAAGAAAACTGATAGATATGGGGTTTGACGGCATTGACCTTAATATGGGCTGCCCTGCCCAGGGTCCGGTGAGTAGGGGGGTCTGTTCAGGTTTAATCAATGACAGACCACGTGCCAAAGAAATTATTGAGGCAACAAAAGAAGGGGCTGCAGGTATCATACCTGTAAGCGTCAAAACACGCTTAGGTTTTCGAGCAATAGACTTCGATTGGATTGCTTTTGTGCTGGAACAGAAACCGGCAGCCTTAACCATTCACCTGCGCACCGTCTCCGAGATGTCTAAGGTTCCAGCACATTGGGATAGATTGAAAACAGTTGTTGAGATGAGAAACGCACTGAGCTCCGAGACGCTGATTATCGGGAATGGAGATATAAAATCACTCAGCGACGCGAGACAGAAAGTGGCGGAAGCTGGAGCAGATGGAGCCATGATAGGAAGAGGCATTTTTGAGAACCCCTACCTCTTTTCAGAAACGATGACGTTAAGCGATAAAACACCGGAAGAAAAAATGCAGCTGTTACTTGAGCACATGCATCTTTGGCAGGACACGTGGGGAGAGACAAAGCATTTCCCAACACTGCGTAAATTCTTTAAAGTGTATGCCAACGGTTTTCCGGGAGCACAGGAGTTACGTATGCAACTGATGGCAACGCAAACGCCAGAAGAAACAGAACATATCGTGACAGCATTTTTGCAAGCTTATACCTGCGCTATTGGATAGGTGTCCAAAAACAAGTAGCACCATGTTCGTACTTACAGTACATCCATGGTGCTACGTGCCCTGATACACATCTGCGTGTGGAAATATCAACTGTGAGATAAACTGGCTTCAGCTAGACAAACAAGTGGGGTACTGTTCGCTTATGCGGCAGCAGAGACACCACTTCTATACGAGCACATCACTCACTTCACCGACCAACTTCTGAATTTCGCGGAGACGACGCTCTGCGATTTCCACGTTCTCCAGTGCTTGAGCCAAAATACGGGCTTCCAAGGAGGGATACGTCTCCGCGATATCGGGATCGATAGAGCCGCCAACTAACTCCAAGGCACGGTTCAACTTTTTGTCCAGGGCTACAGTTGACATAATTTGTTACCTCTTTCCCTATGAAACTAGGAATAGGACGGCTGTGATCAGGAAACGGCATACAATTCGTGTGCCCCTACTGCTCATTACGTCTCTCACGGGTAATTAGTTACAAAGAAACGTAAAGCGTTTTGCTAAAGAGCTACAATTTCTTTCGTTCTCTATATCTATATCTATATTATACTAGACGCCGAAAAAAACTCAAACGGGGATACCAATGTCCTATATTTCCGCCTTTTCTACCTCTATTTATGCCTCCTTCTACCCTTCCACACCCCGACACCCATCGGCACCTTTCTCTAGCCATTACTGCCCTATCGTAACAAGCCAGAACGAGTTAATGACATCCCTCAAAGAGGAGAACACATCATTAACTCGTTTCATTCCCATCAATTACCATGAAATGGATTTTCACCAATCTCATATGGCAGGCGTAGTAACGCGTCCCTATTGGACAACAATGGTCAAGTTCATGTTCGGGTGGATACTGCAATAGACTTTGAACGTTCCCGCCGTGTTAAATGGCCCAATATCATGCGATTCGTTGCTACCGGCAAACTGCACCTGGACACTAGGCGCACCAGTCTCTAGTTTGTTTACGGCAGCACCATTGACCCAGGAACCATTAAAAATTTGATGTGGCACCGCAGCATCATTGGTGAGAGTCAGGCTTTCCCCTTTCTTAATGGAGACAGTCGACTGCACAAAATTACTGTCGTTCATATGTACAACAGCGGAGCTACTAGCTACGCCACCACCTCCACCAGCACCGCTGCCAGTCGCGCCAGTAGTCTCAGTTCCAGGACGCACACAAGCGGCCAATAACACGCTCAATAAGGCCATGCCAATCAGTAGAAATGCAACAAACCTTGGCTTCATAATAAATTACCTCACCTATTTCTTCGTTTCTTTTTGCTACTATGCACTACTGTTATCACAATCGTATCACAAGCGGTTCTTCCCTTCTCACATTTCGCTCTTAAAAGACGATAGAGCACAACCTTTTTGCTCAGCATATAGATGCTGGAGCCTAGCAGTAAGCAAATGAGAAGAGCCTTGCCAGTAGTGGCACAACAGCGCAAACGCAATATATAGCTACACTGATATCGTATAACGTGCTTGCAAGAGATGCATAGGAAAAGACCTGATCTTTCTTCAGGCAAGCACCTGAAGTCAGTATGCTTCACACAGCAGCAAAGGGGAGTTGCTGAAAAGCACATTTTACAGTTGAGTAAAAATAGAAATCATGGTTACATAAGAGTATTAAAGCGGCATAAGAATACACTTAGAAATACATGGCAGTGCTTTATTTATTGATTTTCAACAAACCAGTATGGTATTATGTAAAAGGGTTGTGGAAAACGTTGGTGGCCTATGGATGGAATACGACATAAGGACGTGTGCCATGTACAAAGGAAACACGCGTAAAACACAGTATAAGTGATACGTTCCAAATGAAAGGAAAACAATCATATGCCAGATTATGCAACACATCATGCAACAGTCGTCGTCAACGCATCTGTTAGCCAGGTGTACGCGATGTTTAGCCATTTCAACGATTTCCCTAAATTCATGAGTTTTGTGAAGGAAGTCACCTATTACGACAATCAGCGTAGCCACTGGGTGGCCGAGGTTGCTGGTCGTCATGAATGGGATGCCGTGAATGATAACTGGGTTCCCGATCAGCAGATTGGCTGGCGGTCAACGAACGGTATCGAGAACTTTGGGAAAGTCACCTTCCAGCCAACTAGCGCGAATCAGACGCAGGTTGAGGTATTCGTCAATTACAATCCACCTGCGGGAGTGCTCGGCGATCTGGGTGAGAACCTTGGTGTAGGCAACCGCTTCGACAATGCTTTGCAGAATGATCTGAATCATTTCGCCAAAATGGTCGATCAGGCACCCGCTGGCGCACTTGATCCCAATGCATCGAACTACTTGTTCCATGAGGATAGCGCGGCGGCAAAGGGAACAACCACCAACCGCCAGAACGAAACCATGCAAAACGACGTGAACACGGGTGTAGGTAACTCCAGCAACACCGCGTATAATAACAATCCTGGCACAGGCTACACTGCTGGTCAAAACACCAACACTAATGTAGGATATGACAACACCTCGAATTACGGTGGAGATGTCTCGTCGAGTGACCACCCGTTATTGGATCGCGACATCACTGGCACCACTAACCGTGACCTCAACAACGAGTACGGGAATAGTGAGAATGATAGCACCATGGGCGTACCCGCCGAGAATTTGCCTCCAATGGGAAATCGTGACTTGCCTGGTTACTAACAATCCACGCCATACGAGTGAACAGGGGATGCATCCGTTACACGGATGCGTCCCCTGTTCTTTTGCACCATATCCATAGGAAGCAACGTTGCGTATTATATATACCTATGCACTGAAGCGCCTATCTTTTCTTTCAATACATACCAAGATTTTGGAGTCATTTCTATGCTAGATCAACCACAAAAACAAAAAGATCGGTTATTACATTTGGAGCAGCAAGCGGAAGGAGAGCAGGAGCAACAGGAAAAAGCTCATCTGCTCGATTATGTTGATGAGAATGTAGAGTCCATCATTAATCTCAAGTTACGCCACGAGCAAGAAATCAGTCAGCATCAGCGGGCGATCGAGCGCATTACAGCATTTATTGGTCGTCCATGCATCTTCTACTCGATACTGATTTTCGTGCTTCTATGGGTCATGTACAACGCACTGGCACCACGTTTTGGCTTGCCTTTAGTGGACGCGCCCCCCTTTTACTGGCTGCAAGGGATAGTTGGGTTCAGCGCGCTGCTGGTAGCCACAGCGGTGTTAATTACGCAGAATCGCCAGGGCAGGTTTGCTGAAGAACGTCGTCACCTCGACCTACAGGTCAGTTTACTGATCGAGCAGAAGGTAACGACGCTTATTAAACTGATGGATGAGCTTAGGCGCGACCTCCCGAGTGTCCAACACGACACCAACCCACAGGTCGAAGCCTTAAAGGAACCCGTAGACCCAAAACTTGTGCTTCATTCGTTAAAAGAGACAACACAAAGCAGCCTGTGAAGCAGAGAACATGGCAAGCACAAGGCATATTTGAGGATGTAAAGCAGAGATATAAACTATAACTACATCTCACATCGATCACAACTCACACAATTCCTAATACTTTCCCTTTTGAAGTGGCCGGTAGGATTGACTTTGCTGACACACTATGGTATATTAAGAGTGTTCCTTAAACAAGGGAACTACCAGGGAAACAAAGAAACCTTGGCACTTGGCTTACGAGCCTTGCAGTGGTAATCCGATAGGAGGTCACATGCGGCTAGTATTAAAGAAACCAATTCGCTTATTTGGAGTAGTTTTTCAGATTGACAAGTAGGGCCCGTAAATGCGGGCTTGCCGAGCCCCTGAGCGTCTGATGGTTTTTCCTGATTAAATGCACCGTTGCTATCATGAAAACATATAGGCAACAGGTCTATACGACGGCCTACGTCGCAGGACATCAGAGGTAAACAGGGGGAAGTTACTGATTATCTCCTATTCAGTAATTATACTAACGTGGATTAGGACTCGGTAATTGTCAAACTGGAGTAAAAAACATGAACAATTTGAGGGCCAGGTAGCCGTGTTTACCTGGTCCTCTTTGCCTTTCTTTTCATAGAAAGAAAAGCTGATTGCCACAACAATACAAACAGCATACGCTGTTTGTATTGTTGTGGCAATCAGCTTTTCTTTCACAGACTGTGATCTTTTATCGCTCATACTCGTATGTATGTAGGGGGTTTTTAACGCTACATTACTTCAAGCCTATGCCTACAATGAAACGAAAGAGGAATACAAGCATATGAAGCACAATGGCACCATATACACACTGTTCAGTCTGGTGGTTATGCTATTTCTAGCAGCGTGTTCTTCAGGGGGTACACCCACCGGAAGTGCAACGCCGACTGCGACCTCGGGCTCAGCAGGAAGCACAACGGGAACTGCGACCGCGACAACCAGCACCCAGACAAGCACCACGGCCCAGGCTACGCTGAAGCATGTGCCATCTGGTATCGCCACCATCAGCTTGAGCCTCGCGGCCCAAACGTTGACGGTCAAGATCGCGGTAGCGGGTCTGGCACCCAAGAGCAGCCATCCCGCTCATATCCATAAGGGCAGTTGTGCCAAGCAGGGAGCGATCTATCTGCCTTTGCAGAACGTTGTTGCCGATGCTGCTGGCAATGGCACCTCGACTACCACCATCAACAACCTGGGGAGCAGTTTCCCGACGAGTGGCCTATACGTCAATGTGCATAATGGGCCGACACTTGATACACCAGATCAGGCGCAGCCTATTGCCTGTGGCAATATTGCTAATCTGTTACCAACTGGACAAGCGATACAGGTGCCCTTGGATGCTCCTGCTGGCGTGGTAGGCCAAACGGCAATGGGAACGGCTCAATTGTCATTAAGTGGCAAAACATTGACCGTCACCATTCAGATAAGTGGTTTGGAACCCAATACGACGCATCCAGCTCATATTCATACGGGCACCTGCACCAAACAGGGAGTAGTCTTGTATCCACTCAAGACCATCGCGACTGATGCGCAGGGGAACGCGACCGTCGTCACTACCATTGATAATGTCACAAGCATTCCTAGCAGTGGCTGGTACGTCAATATTCATCATAGCATGAACCTGACAACCTCAACAGGCTTCGACCCCATTGCCTGTGGCAATGTCACCGTGGGCTAGGAAGCAAGAAGCAGACACAGGGCGCAAACGACTTGTGTCTGCTTCTTGCTTCCTAGCCCACGGTGAGTGCGTTGTCGAACTCGCCGATATCCACGAAGTCGCAGGCGGTGGTCGTGCGTCCTTTGGGCTGGACACGCCAGAAGGCCCCCTGAAGCTGATCCCAATTGTCAAGGATGAAGATGGCACGACGGCTGCGTGTCTTCTCAGCGTGCCAGCCAATCACGACACGTAGGGCCTCCAACTCGGTAGCATCATCGATACGACCTGGCTCAACCAGTTCATCATTGCAGCGTGCGAGGAAGGTGCTATGCTCATCGAGCACATAGGCCACACCGGACGACATGCCAGCTCCGAAATTTCGCCCCGTTTCGCCGAGCACCACCACCATGCCGCCTGTCATATACTCACAGGCATGATCGCCCACACCCTCAACAACGGCTAACGCGCCGCTATTGCGAACGGCGAAGCGTTCACCAGCACGACCAGCGGCAAAGAGTTGCCCAGCCGTGGCACCATAGAGAACGGTGTTACCAAGGATGGTGTTTTCGTGCGAGGCAAAGGTAGCGTCTGATGGTGGAGCAATCACGATTTGCCCACCTGACATGCTCTTACCCACATAGTCATTGGCCTCACCATTCAGCAAGAGGCGCAGACCATTGACACAGAACGCGCCAAAGCTCTGACCAGCAGACCCATGGAACGTGCAGGTGATGCTCACCCCCGGCAAACCTGTGTTGCCATAACGACGTGCGATCTCACCGGCAAGGCTCGCGCCAACTGAACGATCAGCATTATGAATGCCATGTTGCATAATCACGCTGTGTTCACCTGCCAGAGCCTGCTCAGATTCTGCCAGCATTTGTTCAGCAACCTGTGAAGGTGGTAGCACACGCCGCGCCAGCGGCGAAGAGATTTCAGGAAGGGAAACCAGCAGGCTTTCCAGGTCTATGCCGCTAGCGTGTTCCTTTGCTTGCAACATATCGGCGCGCCCAATCAGGTCTTCCAAGCGTGCAACACCCAGGCTAGCCATCAGTTCACGCACCTCTTGGGCAACCATCGTGAAGAAGTACACCAGATGTTGTGCTTGGCCGGTAAACTTGGCGCGCAAGTCCTCACGTTGTGTGGCAATGCCCGCGGGACAGGTGTTGAGATGACACTGACGCGCCATATCGCACCCTAACGAAACAAGGGCAGCGGTCCCGAAGCCGAACTCCTCGGCACCGAGCATAGCACCAATAATGACATCGCGCCCAGTCTTCAAACCACCATCGACACGAAGCTTGACACGCTTGCGTAGCCCGTTGCGCATCAGCACCTGTTGCGCCTCGGCCAGTCCGCGCTCCCACGGCATGCCAGCATGCTTAATGGATTGAAGCGGAGAAGCTCCTGTGCCACCATCATGACCGCTAATCAAGACGTAATCAGCGTATGCTTTGGCGACACCGGCAGCGATCGTACCCACACCAATACTGGAAACAAGCTTGACGCCAACCTTGGCACGTGGGTTAACCTGATGCAGATCATAGATCAACTGCGCGATATCTTCGATACTATAGATATCGTGGTGTGGAGGCGGCGAGATCAACGAGACGCCGGGGGCGGTATGGCGCAGCTTCGCGATAAAGGGTGTGACCTTGATTGGTGGCAGTTGGCCACCCTCGCCGGGCTTCGACCCTTGGGCCATCTTAATCTCGATCTCTTCGGCACGCACCAGATATTCTGTTGTTACGCCAAAGCGGGCCGAGGCAACTTGCTTGATCTTGCTGCTCACCGGATACCCTTCGAGCGTTTCATGATACCAGTTGGGATCTTCGCCGCCCTCACCTGTATTATTGCGCGAACCAATGCTATTCATGGCGGCAGCAATCGTGCGGTGCGTCTCCGGGCTAAGCGCGCCAACTGACATGGCAGAAACAACGAAACGTGCGCGAATCGATTCCATCGACTCTACCTGCTCTAATGGTATCGCCTGTGTTGGCTTAAACATGAGGAGATCACGGACAGTGGTTGGTGGGCGACCATAGACCAGAGAAGTAAACTGCCGATAATCGTCCATGTTGCCAGTCTGCGCCGCCTTTTGCAGGGCACGAATGATCAAAGGGTTGTAGGCATGATATTCTGCATCGCGACGAAAACGATAGCGTCCCAAGTCTGTGAGTTTGCGTTTGCGGCCAAGGATTTCGGGAGCCTCAGCACTCTGCTTGAGCAATTGACTGTGGCTAATAATCTGCTCAGCAACGGTCTTGTAGCTAATGGTACCTGGATGCGCAGCGGACCCAGCAAAACAGCGCTCGGTGAAGGCGGGATTAAGGCCAATCACCTCATACTGGCTGGCACCAATAATATTGCGAATGGTTGAAATGCCCATACGCGCCATCACCTTGCGTAAACCATCTTCAAGAACGTGAATATAGCGTTCCACGGCTTCTGTCTGCGTCAGGTCTTCCAGCTTACGCTCACCTGCCAATGCGCGAATACTGCTAAACGCGAGTGTTGGGACCACCGCCTCCGCACCATAGCCAAGCAGCAAACCAATTTGATGAATGTCCCAGGCGGAACCAGTCTCGCAGATCAGCGAGGTCGCCATACGCAGGCCGCGCTGTATCAGGGAGCGATGAACCGAACCCACCGCGATTAGCATGGGGATGGGAGCATGAGTTGCACTAGCATCTTGATCGCTCAACACGAGCAGGGTTGCGCCATTCGCCACAGCCTCGGCAGCGTCATTATCCAAGCGGTCCAGTGCAGCTTCAAGGGCGTCCACCCCCTGTGTGACATCGAATGTGGTGCTGAGTGTATGGGTGCGGAAGTGGGTATCTTTGAAGTTTCGTAGCAGCGCGAGTTGCACTTCGGTAAGGATGGGTGTATCAAGCTGTATAAGGGTCGCGTGTAGGGAGCTCTCGGTGAGCAAACTCTGACTACGCCCCATATAGGACTCTAGCGACATCACGATGCGTTCACGCAAGGGATCGATGGGTGGATTCGTCACCTGGGCGAAACGCTGATGAAAATGGTCAGAGAATGAGCGCACCTGTTGTGAGAGCACAGCCAAAGGTGCATCGTCGCCCATGCTCCATGTTGGCTCTTTATTGTCCTGAAGCATGGGACGCAGCACCATCTCAACATCCTCATGGGTATAGCCAAAGAGTTGCTGATGAGAGAAGAGGGCCTCGGTATTCACAGGTGCATCATGCTCGTCCTCTTGTCGTGGTCCGAGTTGGCTCAGACGAACAAGATGTTCGTCAAGCCATTCTTGATAGGGTTGCTGCCGCGCTAGGGCTGCTTTAATATCACGATCATGTAAGACAGCATGACGTTGCAGGTCAACGGCGATCATCTCACCAGGTCCCAGGCGTCCTTTTTCTACGATGTCATGCGCCTCCAGGGGCACGACGCCCGTTTCAGAGGCAACAATGACTAAGCCTTGCGCGGTGCGAGTGTAGCGTGCTGGACGAAGCCCATTGCGATCCAGGGCGGCCCCTACGATGCGGCCATCGCTAAAGGCTAGGGCGGCAGGTCCATCCCACGGCTCAATCAAGCCCGCATGATACTCGCCCCATGCTCGCTCGTCCTGGTCCATCTCCTGGTCATTTTCCCAGGCGGGGGGAAGCAGCATCTGCATGCTATGCAAAAGATCGCGTCCACTATTGGCAAGCAGTTCGAGTGCATTATCCAGGCGAGCTGAGTCGCTGGAGTGGGTATCGATGACGGGTATCAAATCCTGCACGCGCTCGCCCCAGAGGGGAGAGGCCAGGGTGCTTTCACGAGCCTGCATCCAGTTTTGGTTGCCGAGGATCGTATTGATCTCGCCATTATGAGCGAGCATGCGCATCGGCTGGGCCAGCGGCCATGACGGAAGGGTATTGGTGCTGTAACGTTGGTGAAAGACAGCCATGGCACTAACAAAGCGAGGGTCAGCCAGATCAAGATAAAAGTGCGCGAGTTTGTCAGGTGCGAGCAAGCCTTTGTAGATAATCGTCTGCGAGGAAAGTGAAACGAGGTAGCAATCTTGGATGTGTGCCTCACGCAAGCGACGCTCAATCAGCCGCCGTGCATAATATAAGTCGCGTTCGTACTGTTCAAGGTTTGAAGAGGGGGGACGCGCGACCACGACCTGTGCGATATCGGGTGAGATATCTAGAGCGCGTTTACTGAGAACGCTCAAGTCAAGAGGGAGCTGACGCCATGTCAGGAAGAGGAAGCCCACATCACGCAATGTCTGTTCGATGATACGGCGACTCTCGCTATGGGCCACAGCAGAACGGGCTTGCGAGGGCAAAAAGATCATGCCAACCGCTAGGTCTGCTGGATTCTCTACGGCAAGACCTTGTGCCTGCAAGTCCTGTTGGATTAATGCACGCGGCAATTGTGTCATGATGCCTGCACCGTCATAGGTTTCAGCATCTGCTTGTGCGCCACGGTGTGTGAGCCGTGCTAGGGCGTCGAGGGAGAGGGTGACAAGTCGATGAGTCGCTTCACCGGAAATTTGCGCCAGAAAGCCAGTGCCGCAGGCATCATGCTCCCAACGTTCCTCATAAAGAGGATAAGAGTTCGCACACAGAGGGTGGGTAAGATGATCTTTGTGCAGAATGTCCATAGCTGATCTCCCAAAGAATAAGGCTTGTTCCTCTTCGACCGATTGAGCAAAGCTTGAAGCGTGAGCTTCGTTAGCGATCGGGATAGGGCCTTGCACGACATGACTGGCACCGACGCTGGAGCCGCTGAGGTTTTGCCGAACAAACAGCGTTCGGCATATTCGTTTTGCTGATGGATAGACGATACTACCGTTCAGCATTGCTGTGTTGTGGATGGAAAAGATATAAAAAAAAGGACCAAAGCGTCATTGATGAGGGGAGAGCAGCATAGCTCAAAGCTAGACAGGCAACAATACCTATTATAGAAACTATAGCACAGAGAAATTGCTAAAGCAAGTTGCAAGTTCACACATCTAGTAAACAGCTATGTGCAACTTGCCTATACGCGGAATGTCCCTAATGTTATTCAGTTGGATGCCCACAAGGGACATCCCTACTGACAGAGGGATGCCCGCAGGATAGCTGCATGCCGACAAGGACCATCCCTACTAACGGATTACGTGATGCATGGATTGTGCGAGCATGCCGACGGTGAACGCTATCACCAAAAGGACGACAATAATGATGGAGGCAAGAATAATTTGGCGTGATAATTGATGCGTTTGCGGCTTATCAGGCTCGTACTGAGCTGGTTTGACCTCATCAAGGTTACGCAAATCATGGAGCATGTCACCTATTGTTTTATAGCGTTTTTGTGGGTCGCGGCGGATGGCCCGCATGACCACTGTCGCCAGAGCGTGAGAGATGCGAGGATTGTATTCCAGCAATGAAGGTGGATCCTGTGAAACATGTTGATTCATGACGGCAAAGACGTTTTCCCCCTCAAAAGGGGTGCGTCCACACAACATCTCATAGAGAATAATCCCGACAGCATAGATATCAGAGGTGGCGGTACCGCGTTCACCCTTCAGTTGTTCAGGTGACATATAGTCGGGGGTGCCGACGGTTCCAGAGAGGCCGCGCCATGTTACGCGACGCGCTCCCTCTAACAAAGCCACGCCGAAGTCGATGATTTTGATGGAGCCATCATCGAGCACCATAATATTCTCTGGCTTGATATCACGATGGAAAACGCCATGTTCATGACAATAGTAAAGACCGTCGCACACCTGTAGCGTGTAGTGAATCGCTTCATCAACGGGAAGCGGATCGGGAACATGTTCTTCGAGAACGGCTCGTAGATTGCGGCCTTGTATATACTCCATGACGAGATAGAGTTCGCTGCGCTTTTCATCGGTGTTGAGCATGTGCTGCACATTGGGGTGATTGATACGGCTACCAATCTCGGCCTCGCGTTTATAGCGTTCAAAAACGGCGATATTGCCCATTAAATCATCATTGAGGAACTTCAGCACGACATGCTGCTGCGTTTGCAAATCAGTAGCAAGATAGACACGACTCATGCCGCCGTGTCCTAATAGCTTAATTATTTCGTAGTGATCGACTTGTGCTCCTGGTATATATGTTACTGTCATGAACTTTTATAAACTCTACATTTTATATTCAGACAACGCCGTCTCTGCCCTTAGTATACCATACGAAAAACAACTTGCACCAGAGACACTTTTTCTATAACCGGAACAGCACTTATAGACAAGATATTACTGTCATGATAAGGGTAAAGAAACAATAAAGGTCGAGCCCTGTCCAGGCTTGCTTTCGACGCGCACAGTACCATCATGGGCACGTACAATCCAATCGACGATTGCCAGCCCCAGACCACTGCCGCCAGCCGCACGAGAACGAGCCGGGTCCGCACGATAAAAACGCTCAAAGATATGGAGTTGATCTGCTGAGGAGATGCCAATGCCTGTATCACTTACCGCCAGCAAAGCGGCATTCTCGACCTGATTGACCGAGAGGGACACCTCGCCACCGTTATTGGTATAGGTTAGAGCATTATCAATCAGGCTGATGATGACCTGAATCAAGCGTGCCGCATCGCCAAGAACGGTGACAGGAGACAATTTTTGTGTACAAAGGCGAATGCCACGTTCATCGGCAAGCGGCTCTAGACTTGCAACGGCATCGGCAACGAGCAGATCGAGTCGAACTGCATCATGATCAAAATGGACTTGTCCTTCGTCGGCACGGGCCAAGGCGAGCAGGTCACTGATTAAGGCACCCAAGCGTTCCGATTCGGCATTGATGCCTTGCAAGACGGCAACATAATCTTCGGTAGAAGAGGATTGAGAGAGAGCTACCTCAGTTATACTGCGAATAACGGTCACGGGTGTGCGTAACTCATGTGAAGCATCAGCAACAAAGCGACGCTGCTGGGTAAAAGAGTGTTCCAGACGACCTATCATTTGATTAAAGATAAGAGAAAGATCACGCACCTCATCATGCGCAGGTGGCACTGGGACCCGTTGATGCAAGTCCTTCACGGTAATCTCACGGGCGATACGCGTCAAACGATGAATAGGGTTAAAGGCACGACCAGCTAACCAGTAGCAACCAAGCGCACTAAAGAGCAAGGCAAACGGTGTTAGCACCATCAGCGCAAGGGCGATACGCTGCATACGTTCTTTCAGGCTACTCAAGGATTGCCCTACCTGCACCACGCCAATCAGTTGATGCTTATCAATGAGCATAGTGCTATAGACGCGCATCTCTTGATCGTCAGTGCTGCCGATAGTTCCATACCAGGGTGTTCCTTGGAGGGCAAGTTTTACCGCATCGGCAGGAACAATTATAGTGCCGAAACCCGGTGAGCTATACACGAGCTGCCCCGCTGTATTGAATACACGGACAAAAATGCGGCGATTAGCAGAAGCGTCGTCTGCCAATGTGGATTGGCTATTCTGATGAGCAGATATGGACGCGTCGGTCCCATCAAACGAATCGACGATGGCTGCGGTAGAAGCAAGTTCGGGCAGTTCATTGACCATATTATCGACAACGATTTTCCCGTTGGTGATAGAAACAGCTTCTGCCACTTGTTGTGAACGCATCTGTAATGTGACATCAAAGCTTGAAGCCAGGAAAACTTGTAGTGTGGAGTAAAAGGCAATACCAAAAAGTAACAACAATAACGCTGAGATACTGGTGTACCAGAGCGTGAGTTGTATGCGAATACCTAAAGGTGGAATCTGAAAACGTCGCCTTATCATAGCATTGCACAAAGACAGAGTAGCTTTAGAACCCAAGAGCAAAGCAGAACAGAATATATCATTAGACCTCGACAGGCTCTTTGAGTTGATAGCCAGAGCCACGGACAGTATAAATCACATCTGGTTCGCTTTGATCACAAAGTTTCCGACGAAGGTAGCGAATGTAAACATCAATGACATTCGAAAGATGATCGGCATCACCATCCCAGACATGTTCAGCAATCATCGTGCGGCTCATTACCTGATGAGGATGGCGCATGAAAAACTCTAAGAGGGCATATTCTTTATTACACAGGGTAACGACACGTTCGCCGCGCCTCACCTCGTGAGTACTGGTATTGAGGGTAATATCCATGAACTGCAAGGCAGTTGTTTTTATCGGGCCACCGCGACGGAGCAAGGCACGCACACGCGCCTCTAACTCTGTGAGCGCAAATGGTTTCACGAGGTAATCATCGGCCCCCATGTCTAAGCCTTTGACACGGTCTGTTACCTCGCCAAGGGCGGTCAGCAATAAAATGGGCATGGTACGCCCACGCGCACGCACTTGCTTACATACTTCAAAGCCACCCACCTGTGGGAGCAAAATATCCAATATAATCAAATCATAAGGAGTAGCTAACGCGGCAAGCACAGCGTCTTCGCCATTATCCACCAGATCAACCGCGTAATGACTTCCTTCAAGGCCTTTTTTTAAACTAGGACCCAGACGAGGATCATCTTCCACAACCAGAATGCGCATATCTACCTTCTTTGTTACAAAAACATTGCATTGGCTACCGCGTCTCCATGACTCCTATAGGACGCGGTCAACCAACACAACACGGAGAGTGTACGATACCATGATGAAACAGAGATGAAATTTTCTTATTTTGTCAATAGCCAACAACGCAGCAATTCTGAGATACTCCACGCCTGAGCAAAGCAGCCAGCAGCGGTATAGGGTGGTTCTGGCTCAGCAACCTCACTGATGGTACCGATACAAGCCACCCAGAAACGTTGTACCAAGGGTAACAAGAGCGATCTGAGTGCGCTATGGTCGTTATGTACCCGCAGATAGACATCAATGTATGGTCCAATTAACCATTGCCAAACCGTTCCCTGGTGGTAGGCAGCATCGCGTATCGTTGGGTTGCCATTGAAATGACTGTGATAATTGCTATCGGTTGGGTCAAGTGAACGCAGCCCAACAGGAACCAGAAGGTGATCTGTCACCGTTTGCAACATACGCGCCATCTGCTCCTCGGACAGCAACTCATGGGTGAGGGAGGCAGCAAAGAGCTGATTTGGACGTAGCGAGGAGTCATTCTTGCCCGCGACGCCTTCCACATCAACCACATCGTATAAATAGCCACCTTCTTCATACCAGAAACGTTTGGCAAAGTGTTTTCCTACCTGTGAACGCAACACACTATATTGTGAGGCGTCAGTGGAAAGACGCACCGCCCATGATTCCATACTGGTCAAGGCACAATACCAGAGCGCATTGATCTCAACAGGTTTGCCATGGCGAGGCGTAACCACCCAATCGCCAACTTTGGCATCCATCCAGGTCAATTGAATGCCGGGTGCGCCACCATAAAGCAAGCCATCAGCCGGATCAACACCAATATTGTAAATAGTACCACGAACATGCCACTGGATAATTTCGACCAGCGTGGGAAAGAGGTCTTTCAACAAGCTCCAATCGTTGGTAACGTTCAAATATCTGTCGATGGCGTGAAACATCCATAAGGTAGCATCAATCGTATTATATTCCGGTTCTTTGCTGCCGTCTGGGAAACGATTGGGGATGAGACCATCACGCGCAAAGGACGCGAAGGCTTTGAGCAAGCCACGTGCCTCACTATAGCGGCCCGTTGAGAGCATCAGCCCTGGCAGAGCTATCATGCTATCACGCCCCCAGTCGGTAAACCAGGGATAGCCTGCGATAATGGTCTTGCGGTTCGGCGAAAGTGGCAAGCCCGTGGTCCAGTTGACACCATCTTTGAGGGAATAATCGGGACGTGCAACAATAAATTGATCGGCAGCGATGACGAGTCGTGCCTGCACAGGATCATCGGTCTGTAGCGTATTGGTAGTGCGGTCAGCGACGATAAGTAACTGGCGAATACGCCGTTGGTGGCGCGTTAATGCCTGTTGTACAGCGTCCTCGTGAGCAGAACTGCCAAAGTCGGTCGGCAAGGCGGTCTCAGCACTCAAGACAATGGAGGCGCGCATTCCCGGGGTCATTTGTAGACTAAATGTCCCAGGTTGATAAACATCCTCTTCTTCAGGGAGGCCACGTTCACCATCACGGCGATGATGCACATGCCAGTACCAGTAACCAGCCCGGTTATAGGTGACGTTCGTCCCCATGATGAGATGATACAGAGGGGAGGTGGCATCAGCGCGTACTTGACAGTGACTCCGTTGATTTTCCACGATGAAGTGCCAGTCCTCAGCACCACGCGTGGTACTATGATAATCACGTGAGAGACAAAAGGGAACTAAGGTGAGGGTGAGAAAAGAAGCATCATCATCGTTATCAATTGTGCCACGCAACGTATACTGCACATACGTCGTGTTGCGCCCATATTCCATCCAGACGCGCTTCTCCAATACGAGGAGGGCGGTCAGAGCATAGGAAAAACAAACGACATCGCCCTCCAAGGTAACATTATCAAGATAGTTATACCCTTGTGGCTCAAGCGTACCATCTTGATATTCGTTTACGCCAATCTTGAGTGTACGCCCCTTTGGGAGTGTCACCTCCTCATCAATCTTGGTGACAAACACGGTACGTTCAACCGGAGGATGAAGTGAGGCCACGAGCAAACCATGATAGCTGCGTGTGGTCGCGCCCACCAGTGAGCCAGAGGCATAACCACCCAGGCCATTTGTTACCAGCCACTCGCGGTCTAGAGCCACCTGCACATTGGAACACACCTGCTTTCCAACTTGCAGGTGCCAAGCGTTGACAGTGGGTTTCTGTAGTGTATTCATCATTTATCCTGATTATTATTGCTATCTGGTTCTTATTCTCTTGTATTCTACCCAATCAAAACCCATCTTGCCAAAGCTCAACCCCCTACGGCGGCTTTCATGCGCTGTAACGCACTTTCAATGCGTTCATCCGGTGCGGTAATCGAGATACGCACATAGCCTTCGCCCGCAGCACCAAAGTTTGTGCCTGGGGTCACAAAAACGCCGGTTGTATCAAAAAGCCAGTCGGCGAACGCACGGGATGTAAACCCAGCTGGCACGGCGGCCCAGATGTAGAGGCCCGCCTTTGGTGCCTGGGTGCGCATGCCGAGCGCGTTACACCCTTCGACAAGCAGATCACGGCGCCGTCGATAAATAGCATTGCGTTGCTCTAACCACGTCTGGGGTAGATTGAGGGCGGTGATGGCAGCATACTGGATCGGGCGAAAAATGCCGCTATCGATGTTACTCTTGAGGCGTCCAACCGCATCAACCAGGGTGGGATTGCCCACCAGCATGCCCAGGCGAAAACCCGCCATGTTGTATGTCTTGCTCAACGAATGCAATTCGACGGCCACCTCATTCGCCCCTGGTATTTCAAGAATGCTCATGGGCCGAAAATCGTCAAAATAGACCTCGGCATAGGCCATATCGTGAATAATGACGATATTATGACGCTGGGCAAATGCGACAGCACGCTCGAAGAAGGCACGGTCCGCACAGGCGGCGGTCGGGTTATTTGGATAGTTGAGCCAGAGCACACGGGCCTTCGTCACTACATCCTGCGGAATGCTCTCCAGATCGGGCAGATAGCCCTGCTCTTCCCGCAATGGTAAGAGATAGGGTTGAGCGCCAACAGTGGTACCTGCGGTGATATAGACAGGATAATAGGGATCAGGAACCAAGGCAATATCTCCCGCGTTTAGCACCGCTGATCCGGCATAGGCCAAACCCTCTTTCGAGCCGAGCAAGGGCAAAATATCGCGCTCAGGCGTGAGATGGACAGAGAAACGCCGCTCAAACCAAGAGGCAATCGCTTCATGTAGGGCATACATACCGCGATACTCAGGGTAGCGATGATTTTCTGGCTCTTGCAACGCGGCACACAGGCTATCAATAACCGCTGCTGGTGCTGCTAGATCGGGATCGCCCATTGAAAGGCTAATCACATCAACGCCCGCAGCCTGACGATCAGCGATTTTCTTTTTTGCGTCAGCAAAGTGATAGGGCGGTAAATTCTGGATTAACGTGGAGAGTTGCATACTTCTATTCCTCAAACAAACTAATAAAATATGGAAGGGTAGAAGGTGGAGGCATCCGTTTAGGGATGCCTCGCTTCATCTTGACAGCTATTCCATTGGCTCGGCTTCAAACCAGTTGCGACCAACCTTCATTTCTACTTTGATCGGTACATTCAACTGATAGACACCTTCCATCATGCTTTTCACCAGCGATTTTGTATGATCTAGCTCCTCTATTGGCACCTCAAACACGAGTTCGTCATGCACCTGGAGAATCATGCGCGTCTTCATACGTTGCTGGCGTAATGCTTCATGCAAGCGAATCATAGCAATCTTAATCAGGTCAGCATTTGTGCCCTGAATTGGCATGTTGATAGCCTCACGTTCCAGGGCTTGCCGCTCGTTATGCGATAGCACATGCATTTCAGGAATGAAGCGTTTGCGACCAAACAAGGTGTTGACGTAGCCCTGTTTACGTGCCTGCGTGAGCGTCCTATCAACATATTCTTTGATACCGGGAAAGGTTTCGTGATAGCGGCTAATGAATTCAGCGGACTCTTTATTACTCATGCCGGTCACTTGCGAAAGGCCAAAGGCGGATTGACCATAGAGCACCGCGTATACAACGGTTTTGGCAAGGCGACGCTGATCCTTCGTCACCTGTTCTGGCGGCACATTGAAGAGGGACGAGGCGGTGATGGTATGAATGTCTTCGTCTTTGGTAAAGGCTTCCACTAAACGCGGCTCATGGGTAATGCTCGCCAGAATACGCAGCTCAAATTGCGAATAGTCTGCCGTGAGCAGCACATAGGAAGGATCAGCGATGAAGGCACGGCGTATTTGTCGCCCAACCTCCGTACGTATAGGGATGTTTTGCAGGTTGGGGTTGCTTGACGAGAGCCGTCCGCTCGACGCGATGGTTTGGTTGAACGAGGTATAGACGCGGCCCGTCTGCGTGTCCATCAGTTGTAGCAGGCCATCAACATAGGTTGACTTAAGCTTGCTGAGTTGGCGATACTCCAACAAAGAATCGACGATGGGGTGTCGCCCCTTCAAATTCTCGATTACATCGGCACTCACTGAATAGCCAGTTGCGTTTTTCTTGCCTGCGGGCAACTTGAGTTCGCTGAAGAGCACCTCGCCCAGTTGTCGTGTTGAGTTAATATTGAACTGATGACCAACAGAGTCGTAGATACCTTGCTCCAACGTCAGCAACTGCTCCCCCAAGCTCACCTCTAATTGGCGTAAGAAGTTGGCATCCAAAGCTATACCGTAGCGTTCCATCTGTAGCAAGACAGGAATGAGGGGCTGCTCAATGTTATTGTAGAGATCGAGCAAGCCATGCCGCTGCAGGTCTGCCATAATTGGCTCGACGAGGCGCAAGGTGATGTCAGCATCGGCTCCCGCATAGTCGGCGGCAACACGTATCGGAACCTGCGCCATGCTGATCATCTTTTTGCCACGGCCAATCAGTTCATTGATAGGCGTCATCACAATACCTAAACGCTGAAAGGATTGATCTTTTAGTCCGACACCACGTCTGCCTGGTTCTGCGAGGTAGGCTCCAACCATCGAGTCAAAGGCCAAGCCCTTGATGGCAACATCATAGCGTGAAAAGATCATCATGTCGTATTTCGCGTTGTGCATATATTTGCGCACACGCTCATCGGTCAGCACGGGACGCAGTTTCTCGATGACATATGACAGGGGCAGTTGTCTGTCCGGCTCACTATCTTCGCTGGTTCGTATGTGACCTACTGGAATGTAGTAAGCCTCGCGGGGAGCCATTGAGAGCGAGATGCCCACGAGTTCTGCGTGGCGGGGCTCATCAGAGGTGGTTTCGGTATCGATTGCGAAACTGCCAGCGGTATATAAGCTTTTGATCAAGACCTGTAATGCTTCTTCGCTGTCGACGATCATGGTATTGGTTTGTGGCTGCGAGGTATCTTCCAGGAAAAGTGGCGCACTGACAGCTTGCGCACTGGGCAAGCGCAGCTTATGCACGGTTTCAGTGGGCACCTCCGAGAGATCGAACATGCTCAACTGCAAAGGATCATTTACCTCCCCTGCACCTCCCTCACCGTCCGCGTGCTGTTGTGCGTGCTCTGCTTGCAGTGCGCCATGATGTTTTGTTGCGGCAAGAGACGTATCAACCAGCGGCGTTGTTTCGCTAAAATCGGGCGGGAGCGGGGGCACAATAATGGGTACAACACCCGTAGGCGGTGCCGTGACGAGTGCTTCGTCCTGGGTGTATTCAGAGGGGTCGCGCTGCCTACGCTCACTAGCTTGGCTTCTGCTTGCGTCCGTGTTGTCGCTGCTCTGTGTCGTACTGTCCAGTGCGCTGTCCGTCATAACGGTAAGGCCAAGCGACTTGAAGAGATTGAGCACGCGCTCCACCAACGAGCGAAAGCCGAGTTCGCGAAAGAGGGCCAGCACTTTATCGGTGTTGACCTCATGTAAACGGGCGGCTTCCAGATCGAGTTGCACGGGTACATCACAGACAATTGTTGCCAGGTGTTTGCTCAAGCGCGCCTGATCTGCGGAGTTCTGCAATAATTTTTGCTCTTTGGGCTTGAGTTCATTAACATGCGCCAACAGCCCTTCGAGATCACCGTACTCTTGTAGGAGGCGCGTGGCGGTTTTTTCGCCAACACCGGGCACACCCGGAATATTATCGGACTTATCGCCGACCAAGCCTTTGAAATCGGGGAGTTTGACGGGTGGCAAGCCATAGCGTATTTCAACGGCGGCCTCATCATATTCGGTGACCTCGGTGATGCCGCGCTTGGCAACTTTGACGAGCACATGCTCATTAACGAGCTGGAGCGTGTCCATGTCACCAGTATAGATGATGGTGTAGACGCCCTGCTGTGCGGCCTGCACAGAAAGGGTTCCCAGCACATCATCAGCTTCGTAACCGTCCTTTTCGTAAATGGGAATGTTAAAGGCTTGCACAATCTCACGGATGCGTGCGAATTGTGGGCGCATATTATCGGGCAGCGTCGGACGATGGGCTTTATATTGTGCATATTCGCTGTGGCGAAAGGTCGGTGACGGCAGGTCAAAGGTCATGGCAAAGTATTCGGGCTTTTCCTCCAACAAGGCCATCATGAGCATGGAAGTGAAGCCAAAGGTTGCGTTGACAGGCTCTCCTGAACTGGTTGAGAGGGTGTCGGCCACGGCATGAAAGGCACGATGGATCATGGCATTGCCATCGATGAGCACTAGTTTTTTTCGTTTCATGATTTATCTCGTTTAATATACACAATTATGAGTGGTAGAGCATTCCATTGTGAGCACCCTACCTAACGCGAGCATAGCTCAAGGCCCCACATATGCTATTCTTTCGTTCAGGCGGCAATGTGGTAATGACCGTCTTTGCCTCCTTCCCATGTGCAGAGATTTGCTTGGCTGGGACCGCCCTCTTCGGCCACAATGAGGGCGAAGGTGAGTTGTGTGATATCTTGCAAGGGATTGTATTGCCAATCGGGTGCCCTGAGCCAGCTGAGCAGGTCTTGTCCTTGTGGGGCACTGATTTCAGCAGGTGTGGGGGGAGCGAGACGAACCGTCCAACTAGCAGTGTTCAGATAGGTCTGTCGCCCCTTTTCCCCTTGTTGCCCCTCATTTAACGTGTCATTGCGTTTCATGTGGGTGTGACCTGCAATAGCGTAACGCAAAGAGGGGTCATTAGCAAGCACAGCACGCATACCATGCGCAACGCTTTCTCCCATTTGATAGGTAACAGGGTTACAGATGACAGCCATAGCCTCAACCAAGGGCAGTTCAAGCGCAGCACGCAGGGCGGTAAATTCCATAATGGCCTCTGGTGAAATCTGCATATCGCTCGTGGTGGGATGCCAATCGGTCTTATGGGCAATCATATCTTCCTGGAAAGCGACGAAATCCAAAAGAGTCTCCTCAAACAAGCGAAGCGGGATATGCTCTTCGCCAGCAGCAAGATTTGCTAGCACAGGACGTTGATAGGACATGAGTTGGGCGGTCAGGTGTGCCGTCTCCACGATACAGGCAGGATCGAGTAATGATAGCAGAGCAATTTGACGCATGGTGTTGAAGGAAGGCTCAAAATGGTCAAAATAGGCGTATTTCAGACTGATAGGATGGGCCGCATGCTGAAAATAGTGTGAACCGACGGGCAGTTTGATCTGTGATGGTGTCAACGTGATGGGCTGACCAGCACTATCCCAGAGACCATCAGTAGTATGATTCCAAAAGTCGTAGAAGTTGCCATGCTCGATATAGACATCGGGCAAGGGGCGATAGAAGCGCGTGGGCGAGAAGTATATACGCGCATGGCTAGTCTGTCCACTGATAGCATAACAGATGCGTTCGCGAATTTCCGCGAAACACAGTTCAATATCGTGATTGCCTACGATAAAGGAGATGCTGTGTTCTGGCAGCTCAAGAAATGTATGTAAAGCAGCAAAGAATGGTTCGTGTGCCGCAATAATTTTGTCAAGTTTTTGCAGAGCCATCGTAATATTCGTCTTACCATGTAGATCGTAAGGAGCGGTTACGAGGAAATCAATACAATCACCATTAATAATCAACTCAACGTTGCCAGATTGACTGTGCAGCAAGCCTTCAAACGCTTCTTGCTGGCGACTACCAAAGCATTCCAGAACGGATACCCCATCAGCAAGGTGAAGATCACTGACAACGATTTTGGTTAGAGACATAAAAAACCTTTCTCAGCCGTTTTCTAAGCAAGTACAGAAGAAGTATGAATCATGTAATTGTTACAAGTCCTACCCTTTCATACTGTATTTTACTGTGTTTATGTCGAGATGTATAGTATAGGGAGCTAGCAGGCGGTGATATCAACCTTATCACCTCTGATATAGAGAGGCATGGTAAGGTATATAACAACTTTTCCATGAGCTTATGCGAACATGTGCTGATTAGACGCTTGTTACTCTCATCTCTATATTCATATTCCAAAGAAAGCACCCTTCTTTAAGAATATGTAAATGAATATCGTTTTTCTATTCATTCATTAAGAATAAGAGGAGGCCTATGTCTCGTAGAAGCAACACACTACTACCAGAGTACTTGAATGGCGCAAGAGAGGGAAACATGGCAGAGGAAAAAAGAGAAGAGCTACTGACCGTTCGTGAAGTCGCACGCCGCCTACGCGTTGACGATACGACGGTGCGCCGCTGGATTAAGAGCGGAGCACTGGAAGCGATCACTCTTCCTCACAAGGGAAAACGGCAGGCATACCGCGTCAAGCAGTCCACACTTGATACATTGATGCAAAACCCCATCGATTTCTCATAATGTTTCTTGCACGCTCTACCAATTTGTAGCACCTCATGCAAGGTATTACAAATTGGTAGAGTCTGCTATTTTGTCTCTGTCTGCATATACATGTGCCTATAAAGCGTACAGCTACAATAAAAGTGAGGGTAATGATTACAGTTACCTGACAATGATATGAAAAATATAATTAAAAAGGATGCACGTGTCGTGAAAATAGCTATTACTGGTGGGGCGGGATTTATAGGTAGTCACCTAGCCCAGGCATATCTACAGGCAGGTCATGATGTTTTGATCCTCGACAATCTTATGCATAGTTCACGTGAGCATATTGCAGTTGGCGCACGTTTCTATCAGGTGGACGTTCGTGACGAAAAGCTGCGTGCCATCTTACAAATGGAGCGACCCGATGTTGTCAGCCACCATGTTTCCTTGTGGGAAACACCAGCGCATTTCCAGTCTCACCAGCAGGTGCTGGCAGACGCAGACGTGTATATTCGTGGTCTACTCAATGTACTTGAAGGTAGTGTCAGCGCAGGAGTAGAAAAATTTCTTTTTGCATCGAATGGAAACAGCCTCTATAGCCGCCACGGGCATGATGGCTTTGGTGTACACGACCAATTGCCGCTCAATGAAGATACCTTGCTCAGCCCAAAGAGTTCGAGCGACATTGCGAAGGCAACCGGCGAGTGGTATGTGCGCTATTACTCACAGCACTACAACCTACACCATACCATTTTACGCTATGCCGATGTGTATGGCGAGACAAATGACACGCAACTCCATCATCCTTTAAGCTATTTTATTCAAGCTCTCACCGATGGACAGCGTCCCACTATTCGTGGCAAGGGCAACACGCTGCACGATCATATCTTTATTGATGATGTGGTACAAGCAAACCTGCAAGCATTGAAACGCGGCAACGATCAGACGCTGCACATCAGCACGGGTCGCGGCTATACTGTGAATCAGTTGTATACGCTCGTAGCAGGTTGTATGGAAAGCTTTACTGAACCGCTCTACCTGGGTATAAATGCCCAGCGCGATCATGAGCAGGCAATTATGTTGGACAATACACGTGCGCAACAGGTGCTGGGCTGGCAACCCCAATTTGATCTGTGCGATGGCATTGAAGAGGCGATCAATCGCTATCAGAGCAAGGAGAGGCATACGACTCCCCTCGCCCAGGCAGAGGCGGTTCTCTCTGGCATGGCATTGCTGGCAAGAGTATAAGTGATGAGTGACAGAGGGGGAGGGGGGGGGGGGGGGCTATGGGGTTCCCGTGGGCGGCCCCCGGCGGGCCTACCCTGTCCGTTTGGGTAACAAAAAAAAAAATACGCTGTTAAAATGAAGTGGCCCCCA
>JBBPYR010000031.1:0-52521 GCA_038199755.1 Ktedonobacterales bacterium
AGGGCTAGCCCTACAGCCCGAACAACACCTTATAATATAATATAATTGCAATAACGTTGTTATTAGAAAAAAGGTTTATATATTGTGTCTGAGCAATTCCATGAAAACAGGTCAGAT
This sequence comes from Ktedonobacterales bacterium, assembly GCA_038199755.1. GTDB lineage: Bacteria > Chloroflexota > Ktedonobacteria > Ktedonobacterales > Ktedonobacteraceae > JBBPYR01. The sequence continues at coordinate 118 of JBBPYR010000031.1, forward strand.
GGTGAGCCGACGCAACCATTGAGGGCGATACCCGCCCCTCTTTCTGCGGCCAGTTCTGCTCAACCACCGCCTGAAGAGCAACCTGATCCTATAGATGACCACTATGAAGAGCCGATCTATCGTGAGCACGTGTCAGAGCCGCTAGGCTGGCATGCCCCGCCTTTTCAGCCTGTCCCCGTGTATGCTCCCAATCAGCCGCAAGCTGGAACATACGGCCAACAACCCGCAGCACCTATGCCAGCGCAAGCTCCCTGGCAAGGATATCAACCGCCTTTTCAGGGTGCAGCACCACCGAGACAGGGGACGCAGCCCCCACACCAGCAACAGCAGCCAGCCAATGGAAATTACGGTTATGCACCCTACTATCCAGCACCATACGGCTATGGTTATCCCCAGTATCCGGGCTATTATCCCTATGGCTATCCATACCCTTATGCATGGCCACCAGCAAAGCCCAAACGCGATGGCTACCTGTTAGGCATCGCTATTACGTCGTTAATCGGCTCTGGTTTAGTATTGCTGGGCGGACTGGCCTGCCTCTTAATTCTGCTCGTGTTCGCCTTTATTCCCAACTCCAACTCCCTCAATCTCAGTGGAAGCGAGCGTTTAAGTGGTGAAGTACTATTCACCGCCCTGGCGATAGCAGGCATCATTGGTGGCAGCTATAGTGTGTATCACAGTATCCGCTCGCTCATGAGAAAACCGTCGGCGGACTTCAAATTGCCCTGGTTCTGGCTTTTCCTGGTCTTATACTTGGTGTTGATCGCTATAGGAGCGGTCTTGCTAGTCAATGGGCAATCGGTCGCGAATATTCCCCTCACCATCGTGCTAATCGCGTTGGCGGGCATACTCCCTGCGCTGACCATTCTCGCGTTAGGGGTGCGCCGTCTGCATTTCCCGCGGAGCAACCCGCACTGGCCCACGACCTGGCGCCGCTTCACCGTGGCCATTGTTAGTGGAGCGACTCTGGCGATCATCCTGGCATCTCTCTTTGAATTGATCTTGACCGCCGTTGCCACTACCAGCCTGGGCGTCAGCGGCTTCTCGCTCGACAATCCCAATCAGCCTATCCCCAGCGACCCACGCGCAATTGCGCTTTTATTCATTATTCTCTCTGTGATCGCGCCACTAGTGGAAGAGGCGGTCAAGCCGTTAGCAGTGGTCATCATGATTGGACGCGTGCGCAGTGCGCTGGAGGCGTTTGTGCTTGGTCTCGTCAGCGGCATCGGCTTTGACCTGATCGAGACCTCCGGCTATATCAGCCAGGGCTATCGCGATTGGCTCGACGTTGCCATTCAGCGTAGCTCGGCAGGCTTATTGCACGGCTTGGGGGCAGCGATGGTCGCGCTCGGCTGGTACTTCGTGACGCACCCCAAGGAGAGCAAGCATCGCTTCCTGCTAGCCTTTGGCTGCTGGGGTTACGCCATCCTCCAACATGCCTTCTGGAACGGCTCCTTCGTGCTGCAACTGCTGCCCGCGCCAGTCGGCCCCTACCTTGACACTGGCACCATCACCATCGGCACACTCGTGCTACCCTCATTCATCCTGGTCTACATCGTAGAAACCGTAATCATGATAGCCTTCTTCCTCTTCATCACAAGCAAACTACGCAAACGACAACCCCCACAAGAGACGGAGGCACCAAAACAGGAAGAAGCCAAACCACAGATGGCGGTGCAACGGGGATAACAGTGAGAACGGGAGGAGTATAGTGAGCCTAACCGACAAAGAGATGCAAGCAATCTCGCAAACATTTTATGTAGCAGTCGCTCAGGTGATGCACGCCGACGCGACTGCTATCCCAATCTAGCATAATGCTCGCTATACATCGTCCATATCATACAAACGATCACCAGCAAAGCGCGTTCGTATATGGTAGTGGCAATCCCTTGTGGTTGCCATGCAAGGCATCAGCCCCCACCATAACACGAAGCGGCTTGCACAGCGACGTTATAATGGTAGGGGCATCTCTTTACGGGTGCTCCTGATCTTGTGCTCTCCATGAAAGCTATTGCCACAACATCCCCAACATGATGCACGCCAAAAACGAATTGCCCTACGCGCCCAATTTCTCCAGAAATGTGGCGACGGTGCGAATGCCTTTGTAGAACTGGTCGAGCGAATACTTCTCATTGGGGGCGTGCAGGTTGTCGTCTGGCAAGCCAAAGCCCATCAGCACAACGGGTGCGTGCAAGATATCGTTGAACAGGGCGGCGATGGGAATGGAGCCACCCTCGCGGATGAACACGGGAGCGCGACCATAGATTTCACGCAGAGCCTCGGTTGCCGCCCTGATCGCCGGGCTATTCGCTGAGACGAGCACGCCTTCACCGCCATGCAGATTACGCAGCGTCACCTTTACATCCGGTGGTGCATACTCTTTGACAGCGCGTTCGAGCAGGGTGAACACCTCGCCAGATTTCAGGTCCGCAGGTAAGCGCAGACTAATCTTCGCCTTTGCCACCGCCGGAATCACCGTCTTGGCACCCTCGCCCACAAAGCCGCCCGCGATACCGTGTACCTCCAGCGTGGGACGCGCCCAAATGCGCTCCATCGGTGGATATTCTAGCTCGCCCGAAAGTTGCTGCACGCCCATCTCTTCTAGCAACGAGCTATTGATGTGTAGCGGGTCTTCATGCCAGAATTTCTTCTCGGCCTCCGTCGGCTTGCGCAACTTATCATACAGCCCTGGAATATGAATGTGTCCATCAGCATCTTTCAAGCGGCTAATGATGATAGCCAGCGCGTGCAATGGATTGGGTGCCACGCCACCGTAGGAGCCTGAGTGCAGGTCACGTTGTGCGCCTTGCACCTCAAGCTCGGTATAGATAATGCCACGTAGACCTGAGATCAGTGCGGGCGTCTCCTTCGAGGGCATATGCGTGTCGCAGATGAACGCGGCATCACACTGCAACCTCTCTGGATACGTCTTCACATAATACTCGACCGACTCACCGCCAGCCTCTTCCTCGCCCTCGATCAGTACACGCACATTCACGGGCAGCGCACCGTTGACCGCCATCAGCGATTCCAGCGCATTCATGACCAGCATCGTCTGGCCCTTATCGTCACAGGCACCACGTGCATACAGGTTGCCATCGCGAATGGTTGGCTCGAACGGTGGTGACTCCCACAGATCAATCGGGTCTACGGGCTGCACATCATAGTGGCCATACATGAGTAATGTTGGCTTGCCAGCAGCCTTGAGCCATTCGCCATAGACCAGCGGATGCCCCTGGGTAGTAATCACCTGCACCTGCTCAAACCCAATACGACGCAACTTATTGGCGGCATACTCTGCGGCCTTGCGGATATCGTCCTTGTGCTCTGGTAGGGTACTGATACTGGGAATACGTAGCCAGCCATTAAGATCAGCGAGAAACCCTTGCTCGTGTTCCCGAATATATGTCTCAACTTGCTCTTGCATCATAACATGTCCTTTCCGCTAATGAAGATATGTGTTATGGTAGCAGGGGATACGCCAATTGTCTAGAGGGATGTGGACATTCTCCTTTGCGCAGTGTGATAGAGGTGATTGACAAAACGCACGCTTGCATCTATGATTGAAAGAGAAAACGACTGTGAACACAACGGACGGAAGGAGGGGCACCATGATCGAGCTAAATGGCGAAAACTACCTGGATGGGCACGAGGCATGTAATATGCTCGGCGTCAAGCTATCCACACTCTATGCCTATGTGAGCCGTGGCATTGTCAGGAGCTACAAACAAGGCATCAAGAGGCAACGCCTCTATAAGCAAGCCGAGCTTGAAGCGTTACTAGAGCTACGCCCCAGCGGTGATATTGTGACGACTTTGGATGCAGCCCAGAGTGAGAACAACCAGCAGCTGCCACACGCATCAGATTGGGTTCCCAACGTATAAATTTTCAGATATTCAGCGAAGCCCCTTGCCATCGCCTGCGCTGATGATGGCAAGGAGCTGTTTTCATCGTTTTGCATCCCCCTTACCCTTAAGGCAACACCGCCACCTTGATGCCTTCTCCACTGGCAGCTTTGTCCAAGGCTTCATTTGCAGAACGTAGTGGGAAGCGGTCAGTCACCATTTGTCCGACATCAATGCGGCCTGTCTCAATCAGCTGAAGAGCCGTTTGATAGTCGGCACGACGGGAATTTGCGGTGCCAGTGACCTCCAACTCTTTATAGTGAATGAGATTAGCCTCAACCTCCGCCCAACCTTTGGCAGCCAGGCCCGCAAAGATGTTGATCCGCCCCCCCAGACGAGCCATAATCAGGGCATCATTCACGAGCCTGGGTACGCCAATGCAGATGATGACCGAGTCCACCCCAAGCCCACCTGTCGCAGCAAGCCAGCGGCTCAGCCAATGCGAGATATTCTGAGGGCAAATCCCTTTGCGCAACGAAGAGATTACCAGCGGCGAGGGCAGCGGCAGGAATGCGCACATACTCACTCAATCCCCCCTTCACGTCATAACCCACTATTTTTTGATTGGGACAGATATTTTCCATGCCATTTTGACAGTAGAAACAACGCTGGCAAGCGATCACCGGAGCCATCGCCACTGGTGCTCCTACCTCATATCCCTTTACCTGCCGCCCTACCTGATAGACATGACCAGCCATTTCGTGGCCTAGAATGGCAGGTAGGGGAATGCCTTTCGTCTTTTCGCCACGGAAGATACGCACATCGGTTCCACATATCGTGTTCGCTCCCACCTTGACGAGAACCTCATCCACTCCGATAGCGGGCGTTTCAACCTCCATTACATCCATCTGACCGGGCCGCTGAAACACAGCTGCAAGCATCTAGCTCCTCCTGACATGGCCTTTTGTCATCCCTTACGTTCTGCAACGTGTTGGGCAACATCATACATCAAGTCCCGCATCTGGAGATACGTGGCAACATACTTATCTACGTAAAACTGATATTCTTCGTGCCGTTGCTGATCTGGCTCAATACGATGGCTCGTATGCACCATGGCGCGTGCTGCTTCCTGTAGATTTGGGTATATTCCTGCGCCCACCGCCGCTAATATTGCCGAGCCCAATACAGCCGCTTCAGGCACCTTGGTGAAGGTAATAGGCAGGTTACTCACGTCTGCGTGTATCTGCATCCATAACGGACTTTTCAAAGGGCCTCCGCAAGCCACAATCTCTTGCGGCTGAAAACCATATTGGCGTAGGGTGCGAAAGATAACCTCTGTTCCATAGCAGATGCCCTCCACAATGGCGCGATAGATATGCGTTGTATCGTGCTTCAAGGTCAGGCCCCAGATCATACCGCGTGCTTCTGAATCGGTGTAGGGAGTACGGTTTCCTTGCCAGTGATCAATCACCATCAGGCCATCAGAACCGACAGGCAAGCTCTCAGCACGCTGATTGAGCAGATCATACAGGCTGATGCCCTGCATTCTCGCCTCTTCAAGTAGCCCGCCACAGAAATTATCGCGGAACCATTTGATGATCGAACCAGTGGAAACTTGACCACCCTCCACCAAGTACAGACCGGGAACGACAGCATCAGTGAAGGAACCAAAGAAGCCCGCACCATAGATAGCTTCCAGGGACTCGCAGAAAATAGCGTGCGAGGAGCCTGTGATGAGCGCGCTTTGCCACGCTCGATGTTCTCAATACAGTAATCACCGATAATGGCATCTCGGACGAGAGTCGTGAGGCGATTGAGCAGCAACATATACAAGTCATCACCGTCTCCACAGAGGTTCCAGCGTCTCTTCATGAACTAGAGCTGACCAGACATGATATTGCTGTATAGCATGTATAGTATTGACACACTCATTGGTGAATAGATGGGAAGCAATAAGAAAATCGTACCATCATATCAGTTACAACTCCACGAGCACACAGCCAAGCATGACCAGCACAAAGCCACCTACTTTCGCCAGCGTCAAACTTTCACCCAGCAAGAGGTAGGATAGCAGCAACGTCACCCCCGGAATAATAAAATCTCCATAGGCAGTGCGAATGGCCCCGATGCGCCGAATGAGCCAGAAGACCAGAAAAAAACTGATGCAACTACAAAAGATGACCAGATAGAGCAAGACCCCTAACGTCGTCAGCGTTGGCTGAAAGGTGCGCCCATGCTCAAAGATCAAGCTCATCAAGGCGACAAAGGCGGCGGTATAGAAGCTCTGCCACGCCGTAAAGACCATCACCGGAACATCTTCGTTATCCTGCTTTGCCACGCGCATGCCCAGGCCATAGATTACCGACGAGCCAAGTACCGCGAGTTCCGCGATCATAGCTGGGCCGTTACTGGCAAAGGCTAGCCCCGCTGTGCCAGGCCAGAAGGGAACATGCCCCAGCAGCACGATCAGCACGCCAAAAGCACCAATCAACAGGCTGACAGGCAAACGCCAACCACGCACCTCGCCACCACGCTGCAAATTGAAGAGGGCTGTAAAAATCGGTGTCGGTGCCCACAGCAAGGTCAGAATACTCGCAGGCGCATAGGGAATTGCGGCAAAAAAAATACTGCTCGGAATTCCCACCATCAGCAGCGAAACCACAAACACATGCCAATGCTGCCTGCGCGTAATCCACAGACGTTTCCGCTGTATGAAAACAATTGCCGCCAGCAGCAGAAAGGCTAGGCCGAAGCGTGTGCTGGAGAGAAGCAGCGGTGGCGCATGGGCAACGCCTATTTTAGCGGCCACCGGAAACGAACCCCAGATGAGGACCATGGAAACATACCCAAGTAATGTAGCGAAACGGCCCCGCTGCCGTATCGTTGTCGCGTGCATACCATCTCTCTTGCTTGTAGGGGGCATTCATAACGCCCTGGACATTTGTGACGCCCCTGTAGTATACACTCGGCGCGCCAGCAAAAACCAGATATCACCCCTTGCACGTATCCACGAGACGTACTATCATAGAGGATATGTTAACGAATAAAGCCGCCATTAGCAAAGTTATTGAGATGATTGGAAGCAATTTATGAGCACATTTCCTGTACTAGCCTATCTACTGGATTGGGGCTGGCTACGTATCGGTCCACCATATATCTACATCAACATAAACCCTGTCATTGCACAGCTTGGCCCATTGGCACTCCGCTGGTATGGTTTGATGTATGTGGTCGGCATCCTTTTTGGCTTGCGCGTCATCGTAGGGTATTGTAACCGTAAGGGCATCACACAAGATTTAGTGTATCGCGTGCTCTGGTGGTGCGTCGCCGCTGGTTTGATAGGTGGGCGTCTCTATTTCGTGGTGCAGCAACCGAATTTCTTTTCGTACTACCTGACAAATCCCATTCACATCATCGCCACATGGGAAGGCGGCATGGCCTTCTTCGGCGCGATCTTTATGGTGATTGTCGCGCTGATCTGGCGAGCACGGGTTGAACGCGTCAACCCGCTCGTATTGATTGACGCGGGCGTCATCTTGGCCGCAGCCGGTCAGATTTTTGGACGCGTTGGCAATCTCATCAATGGTGACATCATTGGCTATCGTAGCACACTCCCCTGGTCCACCGTCTATCAACATCCCGCGAGTTGGGCGTGTCTCTCACCAGCTACCTGTCAGGTGCCCGTGCAGCCAGCCGCTGGCTATGAACTGCTCTCGAATATTGTGCTGCTCAGTGTGTTGCTCTACCTCTCGCATCGGGTGCGCCGCCCTGGTATCCTGATGCTCGTCTACCTGTACAGTTATGCTGTCTTGCAATTCCTGCTGTTTTTTGTGCGCGATAACCTCATTGTCAACTTTCTCGGCCTAGACTGGGGCCTTAAACAAGCGCAATGGACCTCAATCGTGCTCTTCATCGCACTCATCCCCATTACCGCATTTGTGTTGCGCCTATCCTACTCACACCCCATACCCGATGGTGAGGAGGCCATCACCTATGGCATTGAGCAAAAGCCAAAAGCGGCAGATTCAGCAGAAGCCGACGAGGAGAATGAGGAGGCGAGCAAAACAGCTGCTAACGGGCACGAGGATCACCCATTAGAAACGGTGACAACAGACACAGAAATTGTAGAAATCAAAGACGATGTCCCACATCACCCCTGATACAACAATTTGCGGTGCATCACTGAAATCAGCGTATCCATGACGGCCAGCATCTGTTCAAATCGCACGGTTTGCTCTTCCAGTGGCAGCTCGGCGGCACGCCACTGTGGCAGCAGGTGCTGTTCATAGGCGGCGATCTCGCTGCGTACGAGTTGCCGCAATTGAAAACGCACTAAAGCTGGTAGGGCGATTGGAAGCCCCAATTGCTCCATGTGCTGATACAGTTCTAGCAAGAGCAGATCATCGCCATTGAACAACTCTTCTGGAGTCGCTTCTGCCTGCTCGCTGTGTTCTGTGTCTTCGGCGATCGCTTCTAATTGACTGGGAAAAAGCAATCCCTGGTTCACCAGCTCGGCGATCTGTTCTGACGTTGTTCCTGTTTGTTGTGCCAATTCCTGCTTCGAGAGCCTTACCTGCTGACCACTGGCATTGAAGGTGCGCTGTAGCCGTTGCTTCAATGCTAGATTCATTTGTACGTCGCCCTGTTGAGTACGAATCTCTAGTAATTGCTTGATGATGGGTAGCGGCAAATTTTGTTGTTCTTTGAGATCACGTATAATGCCCAACACCGTAATATGCTCTTGACTGTAATAAGCAACGCGCCCGCGCATAAGCGGAGCGGGCAATAATCCTTGCGTATTATAAAAGCGGATCGTTCTGCTGGGAATACCAGAAGTATAGGCAAGATCATCGATACGCAGCAATTGTGGCTGCACGGCACCCTCTATCAACGTAGTGCTCCCTTCCTTCTCTTGCTATTGTACGATAGTGTGAGCAGAAGCAAGAATGTGGGCGATGGAAAACATCCATCGCCCACATTCCTGCTTCTGCTCACACCACCTCTCCACTAATGTTTTGCTGGTGTGCCAGTGGGTTTCGCGGTAGGCGTCGTTGACTGACTTTGGTTCAACTTGGCTTTCTCAACCTCAAGCGTATTTTTGAGCTTATGCAGGTACGATTGAGCACCGTCAAGATCAGCGTCTGTAATGGCATCAAGTTGCTTAGGCATATTCGTAACCTGCGCTACCCATGACTCAAGCACCTTTTGAATGGAGGCCAACGTGGTGTTATCCTGGCCCGCAGCCTGGAGGAAGCCACGTGCGCTTCTGAAGGCGCGTAGCATCGTGGAGAGAAAATCACCAGCGATATTCGCGCTAAAATTAATGATGGGCGAGACGAAGGTATCGTACGCAACGCGTGTCAGGGCCGCGGCATTGATGGCGGTATCGAGCGAAACCCCCTCTATATTTTCCAGCGTGGTGATGAACTCTTTACGGACGGCGTCGGCACCTTGAGAAACCCCTTTGTTAAAGGCGTCCTGCAGTTGATGTTCAATGTTGGCACTCGCGCTATTGATCGCACCAGGTATTTTGGGGACCAGTTCGTAGGCTGCCACACCAGCTCCGCCCACGGCCACCGCTCCCAACCCTAATAGCAAACCACGGCGTGAAACGCGCTTTTTCGCTCGGCGTGGTCGCTGCGGATCCTCAAATTCTTCGTCATCCTCGTAATAGTCGTCTTCATAGTATTCTTCTGACTCAGGAGGTCGTACACTGCGCCCCGGTGAACGCGTCGGTGTGCGCGGCTGGATATTGCGCGAAGGCTGAAGAGCGGCAGAACGAGGTGCCATAGCCCCGCGCTCTGGCAAGCGATTATCGAGCGGATCTTCATAACCGATATCAGGATCAACATCTTGAAATTCATCCCACTCTTCATCTATCTCAGGTTCAAGTTCACGAGTTGCGGGCAAGTTGGGTCGCGGCGAAGGGCGGTTACGGGTCATATTACGCGGCGGAGTGGCTTCTTCTTCATCATAGCTAGGGGTGCGCTGTTCGTGTTGGACATATGGTTGGTATTGTGCCTGCTGTTCGGGCTCTTCTGTATCTACAAATTCACTATCTTCAACGGCTATGCGTCCCTTGCTTGCTAAAATGTTTTGTCGGAGAAGCTGGCGAGTTCTTCGGAGATTGGGGCGCTGTGTATGCTGGATTCCTGATTTCTCCTCTCCATTGCGTGTGGACCGTTCCCCCTCTCGCCCCTCTCGTCCCTCTCGTCCACTTTTCGTCTGCCCACCTTGTCCACTTCCACCGTGCAATGGATCATATTCGTATCCATATTGCCTGCCAGGACTTTTTCGATACGTTCTCCGTTCAGAACCATCTTTCGACATGTATATTTCTTCCTTCCGCTGCCCTGAGATGATGTAGGCGCACATTTGAGCTATATTACCTGATTATCTCTCTAATATCATAATACCCGAAAAATTGTACTTTATCTACCTTTAGCAACCATTATTGTAATAATTTGTTATAGCCCCTCATCCTACCACCTCACACTACCATTCCGCAAGTGCCATCCAGTTATGAAAACACTGAGACATTGGTATTTATTTCCTGATTATAATAGCTGGGCTACGCGATTTGTAGTCTATCACAACCTGTGACATCTTTCAATATAGTAGCCCACAGCCACCCATATTGGCTTTACTATACGGCGTTTTTAGGGCGTTTTTAGGCTATTATGCTATAATGTTTCCCAGTGGGCATCTATTTAACGCAGGAAAGCTTGTGAAATAGTCCTTTACTAGCAATCGGTGGATACCCACCAGGGACATCTCTACGGGAAATTGTGTTTTGAAACACAAGGGCCAGGAGGAACGCATTACAATGGCCGATATCAACGGTACAACGGACACAGACCACTCTATTGAGCAGATGCCTATCGTTGCCTGTGTAACGGTAGGCATGTTTGAAGAAAATTGTTATTTGTACGCCTGTCCACACACTCGTGAGGCAGTGATTATAGATCCCGGTGATGAGGCCGAACGCATTCTGGAAACCATTCAAGAGTTGCATCTCATTCCAAAATACATCATCAACACCCATGGACATATCGATCACATCTGTGCCATTGACGCCGTGAGCGAAGTGTATCCAGTCCCCCTGGCAATTCATGCCGCAGACGTTCCGCTCTACACTGATACGCGTGTGGCGCGCCAGTTTGGACGCCAGAGTCCACTTGTGAAGAGAAAGCCAGATATCCTTTTAACAGAAGGAGATCACTTGAGTTTCGGTTCACTGACCCTGGATATACTCTATACCCCTGGTCACACGCAAGGGGGCATATGTCTAGTCAGTCAGTCCTTCTGCGTCTTCAGTGGAGATACCCTGTTTCATCGCAGTATAGGCCGCACCGATCTGGAAGGCGGCAACTTTGAGCAACTGCTCACCTCGATTCGGCAAAAACTCTACACCCTCGACGATGAGTTAGTGGTATTCCCAGGGCATGGAGAGCCGACAACGATAGAAGAGGAAAAGCACGAGAATCCATTTGTTACTATAGAGGAGTAAAATTGTGTCTGTAATTTGTGTGATTGGCACTGGGTATGTGGGTCTGGTAACAGGCACCTGCCTCGCCGACATGGGCAATCAGGTGACATGCGTTGACATTGTCGCCGAAAAAATTGAGCGTTTGAAACGCGGTATCTTACCGATTTACGAGCCAGGGTTGGAAGAGATGGTCGAGCGTAATGTACACGCAGGCCGCCTCCGCTTCACCACCAACTACCCCGAAGGTCTGGATAACAGCGAATTTATTTTCATCGCTGTAAATACCCCTACTGGCACGAGCCAGGGTGGGGCCGATATGCGTTTCGTCGAAAGTGCCGCCCGCAGCATCGCGGAAAACCTCGATCATTACGCCATTATCATCAATAAAAGTACCGTTCCCGTCGGCAGTGGCGATGTCGTTTCGCGTGTCATCCGTAACAACCTGAAACATCCCGACGCACGCTTCGCAGTCGTTTCCAACCCTGAGTTCTTGCGTGAAGGCTCAGCCATGCAGGATTTCCAGCAGCCGGACCGTGTTGTGCTCGGCTCATCCGACCCCGAAGCGGCCTATAACGTTGCCAAGCTGTACATGCCCCTACGTGCTCCCATCGTCACCACCGACCTGTACACCGCCGAAATGATTAAGTACGCCTCGAATGCGTTCCTGGCAACCAAAATATCCTTCATCAATGAGATCGCTCAAATCTGCGAACGGCTGGGCGCCGATGTCAAAGAGGTGGCCGTGGGCATGGGCTACGACAAGCGTATCGGTCGCGCCTTCCTCGATGCGGGCCTTGGATACGGGGGGAGCTGCTTCCCCAAGGACGTGCGCGCTCTGGCACACATGGCTGACGAAGCGGGGCTGCATCCACAGCTCTTGCACGCCGTGATGGACATCAACCATGACCAGCGCCGCCTCGTGGTCACCAAGCTCACCTCCATCCTCGGCTCGCTGCGCAACAGCACCATTGGGGTGCTCGGTCTGGCCTTCAAACCCAACACCGACGATATGCGCGAGGCACCGTCAGTCGATATCATTCGCTGGGTTGTGAGCCAAGGGGCACACGTGCGCGTCTATGATCCCGTCGCCAGTGAGACTGGGCGCAGTGCCTTGGAGCGCGAAGGTATCCGCATGGATGCCATCACCTTCTGCACCAACGCCTATGAGGTCGCGGAAGGTGCCGATGCCCTCGTCGCGGTCACTGAATGGAATGAGTTTAAGGCGCTCAACATGCTGCAAATTCTGCGCAGCATGCATCGGCCCGTGCTCATCGATGGCCGCAACATGTATGAAGCCACAGAAATGAACCGCCTTGGTTTCATCTATCGTGGTATGGGCCGTGGTACTGCACCCGCGCCCTCCATTCTCCCACCAGGAGATGCCACCAGCGAAGTGCAAGCACAACAAGTCCTCGAATTAGACTAAACACTATTCACGGCACCCCGCTGCCTGTGGCAACACCACCGACAGCGGGGTACCCTGCATAAAAAGGACAATGCAATGGACGATAACACCCCCCTCCTCTTCACCCCTTTGGTAAGCAAACCTGGCGAACCCATCCCCAACTGGCTCTTTGGCCCCGCTGGTATCGGCGGATTGCCCGCGCCATTGCATGTTCCACAGGGCGTCAACATCGGCGTTGGCATCGACATCATCGAGGTTGATCGTGTGCGCAAAGTCTACGAGCATCACGGTGAACGCTTTCTCAAGCGCGTCTATAGTGAGCTTGAGATACGCCAATGTCGCGGCAAAGCCACACGCCTCGCCGGTCGCTTTGCCGCCAAAGAAGCCATCAGCAAAGCACTGGGCACAGGATTGCGTGGTGTAGCCTGGCACGAAATGGAGATTGTGCAACTCCGCAGTGGTCGCCCAACTGTGACGCTCCACGGTAGAGCTAAAATCCGCGCCGAACAACTTGGCATCAGTGCCTTTGATGTCAGCATCGCCGACCTCGCCCAGTTTTCCATCGCCATCGCCATCGCTGTACAAACCGCTCTGCCAGAAAATCCATCTTAACCCGTTCACTGATGAGAGCACATGTCACTATCGATAGTGCTCAAACGTGTTGTGGGAATGTGAGAGTTAATACAATAGAAAAAAGGCGGTATGTATGAACGATAGCAATCTCTTAGAACTCCACCCCAGTACGCAAAACGCAGACTTTACGCGTGGCTCGGTCTTCTTCGTAGGCACTGCCACAGTAGTGATACAATACGCTGGCTTTACTATTCTGACCGACCCCAATTTCTTACATAAAGGCGATCATATCCATATTGGTTATGGCTTGCAAGCCGTGCGCCAGACCAACCCGGCCATTAGCCTCCAGCAACTGCCACCACTTGATCTGGTGCTGTTATCCCATCTTCACGAGGACCATTTTGACCGTCTCGTGGAGAAAGAGCTTGATAAGGGTGTACCAATAGTCACCACACCACAGGCAGCCCAGGCGTTGCGTCGTAAATATTTCAGCGCAACACAGCCACTGAGCACATGGCAAACACTGACCGTGACAAAAGGCGATCATCAGTTACGTATCACCTCTATGCCCGCCCAACATGGGCCGGGGCTGGCAAACAAGGCCATGCCACAAACAATGGGTAGCCTGTTAGAGTTCAACACCCCCACTGGCAAAACAGCATTCCGTATGTACATTAGTGGTGACACCCTCCTACATGAACAGCTCAGAGAAATACCGCAACGCTATCCGAACATCGATCTCGGCATCTTCCATCTCGGTGGAACACGTGTCTTTGGCCTTCTTTTAACAATGGACGCAATGCAAGGGCTAGAGGCACTTCATATCATCAATCCACACGAGGCCATTCCCGTTCACTATAACGACTATAATGTGTTTAAGTCGCCGCTAGAGGATTTTAAGGAGTTTGTGCGGCTCTCCGAATTTGAAGGCCGTGTGAAGTATCTGGAACATGGTAGCACTTATACGTTCGATGTACCCGCCGAGACAAGATAGCACACCAATCCTCTTTCTGGCAATGAAGCAAGTGCATACGAGCAGCTTTAGTAACTTTAGTGGGCAGCACTCACATACCAAGGACCATATTCGCCAGTGCGTTGTCCACTCTGGTTCACCACATTGAAGGTGCCGCCGATATCGCCACCCACTTTTATGTTGCCATCAAACACCAGCGCGCTATCCTGTGAAGCGATGTTGACCGTAAAATGGACCACCCCAGAGGTAGAGACAGTTCCCGTGAAAGGACCAACTAAGCCAAGGCCTTGAAAAGAACCTTGAATGGTTCCCTGGTTTTGCTGCACGGATTGCAAATACATCGCTGTGGTGGTATGTGCGACCGAGAGATCGCTAACAGTGCCAGCGTAGGAGGAAGCGATAGGAGGATATAGGCCTGTGCCTGAGGCAGAGGTCGTAGGTGACGGTACCTTCGGTTTGAGTGTGGGGGTAGACGGGATAGATACTGATCTTGTCGTGGAAACAAGATCAGGGGATGTTCCAGTTCTAGGCCGTGCAATGCCCAAGAAGACGCCAGTTCCCACGACCACGAGAAGCGTGCTCAAGAGCACGAGAGAAACAATCCTGCTGCGTCTCCTTGGAAAAGGTTTTTGTGGCAAGCGCTTCTGCTGTTTGTTCAGCGTCAATGTAGGGATGCGGCTCTCGGCATCATGCTCGTGCTCTAATAGCGTGGGAGGAAGTGGTGTCTCTGGCAAATCTGGCATACGTAATTGTGGCAGCAACTCCTCCACTGGATCGCCATGCAACGCATGCCGGAATGCCTCAATGCTCTCGAAGCGGTCTTTGCGGTGCAGAGACATCGCCCGACGAAGCGCGTTGCTGACCGATAACGGAATAGCAGCTACCAATGCGTTGGCGGGCTGGAGCGGATCACGTGCTTGCTCTCCTGCAACGCGTGAGATGGCATCGACGGGAACTACCCCCGTCAGTAAGGTATACAGGGTTGCAGCCAGTCCGTAGACATCGGTACGCATATCCGTCCCACTTCCTCCCCCATATTGCTCGATCTCTGCATAACCTGGAGACCCGTGCCGGAATGCCGCTGTAGTTCCCTCTGAGATATACTCCTTAGCCGTGCCGAAATCTACCAGGACCGCTTCCCCACCATCCAATGGCACGATGATATTCGCTGGTTTTATATCCCGATGAACGATAGGGGGGTCTTGTCGATGTGCGTAGATCAACGCATCCACAATAGGCGTCATAATTGTCATGGCTAGATCCAACGAAAAATATCCCTCTGGCTGCTCATCAAGCAAAACGGCGAGATTCTTGCCTTTGATATACTCCATCAGCAGGTAAACACGTTTCAGCTTTTGGTTTTCAAAGACATGATAAACATGGGGAAGTGCCTTGTGGTCGAGGCGTTTGAGAACCTCGCACTCGAAGAGCAAGAGCTTACGCTCCTCGTTACTTGGGTCAACCAACTCTTTCAGGGCGAACATGTGCCGCTTATTACGGCGGTCTCTTACCAAATAGACCGCGCCGAAGCCTCCCTTGCCAAGGAGTTCTACCACCTCAAAGCGTTCTCCAAAGCCATCTTGTACGGTCGCTCCCTTAGGGAGTGTCATTTGTTTTTGCGGCATACCTACCTCATCAATGAGAAAGAGAAACGCTTTTCCTACACTATTTATACCATTCATATTATAAAGAAGCGGTTACACGTTCTAATCGGCGAAAAATGAGTGGTAATCTTGTGTACATCACTACGTTACCATACCCATGCGTTTGATGAAAGAAAGGATAGTACTTTCGTATATCGTATCAATACTTGTGGGTGATCGCTAGTAGCTCATGTCTGGAATTTTACGTTCCTTTTTGGAAAGCAGGAGAGCGGGTTTGCCATTGCTCATACGTCGTTACTAATGCTAAACTACTGAAGACAAAAAAATTACAGGATGATCAAATGAGAGCACTTCTACAACGCGTAAGCCATGCCAGCGTCACCGTCAATGAGCAGGTTATTAGTCAGATAGACTACGGCCTGCTGATCTTACTCGGTATTGGACGCGACGACAACGCTTATCAGGTCAAAACCCTGACCGATAAAATTGCCTACTTGCGTATTTTTGAGGATGACGAGGGCAAGATGAACCGTTCTCTTCTCGACATCCACGGACAAGCCCTCGTCGTCTCACAATTCA
Source organism: Ktedonobacterales bacterium (assembly GCA_038199755.1). Classification (GTDB taxonomy): domain Bacteria; phylum Chloroflexota; class Ktedonobacteria; order Ktedonobacterales; family Ktedonobacteraceae; genus JBBPYR01. The sequence goes on from JBBPYR010000031.1 coordinate 16,586, forward strand.
CCCTCTACGCCAATGCGCGCAAGGGCCGCCGTCCCAGCTTCACCGCAGCCGCTCCCCCAGCCCAAGCGGAGCCACTTGTCGAGGCTTTCAAAGCCGCACTCACCGCACACGGCATTCACGTCGCGGGCGGCGTCTTCGGTGCCCATATGGCTGTCACCCTAACCAACGAAGGACCTGTGACGATTTTGCTGGATAGTGAAGAATAGTGATCTCATTGATGTATTCCTTTGCTAGACTGGGCTAAAAGCAAAGTAACCAGAGCTAGATGTACCATTCTAGCTCTGGTTACCGCCTATGAACTTGCTTTACGGAGGAGCATTCGTAAAGCAACGAGAATATCTTTTACCTTATATGCAGATACACCAATTGAGCTGGCATAATCGGTTCGCGTTGAAAATGTCCCATATAGCATTTGCCTTTCTTGATCTCACGTTTCCAACTGTATCTGTCATGTTCTCTTCGTTCTCATCACTATCGTGTCAAAAACCCAGCATCCACAGGGATTGCGCTCCCTGTAATATGTCGTGCCTCTTCGGAGGCGAGCCACAACACGACACGACTCACCTCTTCAGGAGCAATCATCCCCCGCTCAGTCAAGAGATTCATCTCGTTCATCTTCGCGATCACCTGTTCTCGTGTTGCACTTGGTCCCGGACCACCGGCAAAATACTCGAAAAACGCTTGATTGTTGATGATTCCGGTGTCCACCGTCGTTGGACAGATGGCGTTCACGTTGATATTGTACGGAGCCAGCTCTACAGCTAAGGTTTTCACCAGGCCGAGTACACCGTGCTTGGCAGCCCCATAATGGCCTAGTCCATACAAGCCCTTAAAGCTGCTGGTTGAGCCGATGCAGATGATCTTTCCGTTTCGCTGTGCAAGCATGTGCGGAATCGCTACCTTGCAGGTGATCCAGACGCCTTTGAGATCCACACCAACCGTTTCGTCCCACTGCTCTTCGCTCAGTTCCCAGATGCGCCCAAACGAATACAGGCCAGCATTGGCGACGACGATATCGACCGGTCCGATTTGCCTTTGGGTGAGGTCCGCGAGTTGTCGCATCGAGACCAGATCGGTCACGTCTACCTGCCGCGCTATCACCTGCCTCCCCATTGCCTCAATCTCGGTTGCGACCTGTGCTAATTCTGTAGCAGTACCCAGAGAATAGGGAACTGAGGTATATTGCCGTGGTGTATCACAGAGAACAAGGTGCGCGCCCTCGCGGGCAAAGGCGAGGGCATGAGCGCGTCCTTGCCCACGAGCAGCACCTGTCACCATGACAACCTGATCCAGGAAACGCATGTACAGACTCATTTCTCTTCGAGCAAACGATCTACAACGAGCAAACCACCAGCCACGTCTTCGCACCAATACCGCCCAGATTCCTGCAGGTTCTCGACGCACCACTGACCCCACCTCTCTAATTTCTCAGAGGTGAAGATCTGCTCGTGCCCATAGGGAACGGCAATAATGAGACGCTTCGAGGCCAACTGCAGGAGGTGCGTCAAGGCAACGGGCAAATCCCGTTCGCCGATGTGCTCGAGGACATGTATCGCTGTCACCGTCTCAAAGGTTCCAAGACAGTGGACGGTCTCATCTAGCAGATCTTGCATTGTGAAGACGACCTGGCGAATGCCGGTTTTGTCAGCCAGATCAGTTGAAAACGCGATGGCATCACGACTCTTATCGCATCCCATGAGCAGGGCAGTGGGTTCTCGCTCGGCCAGGAGCACCGGCAAGAAGCCGAAACTACATCCGACATCGAGCATGCTTTGACCGACGAACAGTTCGAAGATCCGATGATAGATGGCTGCAAACGGAGTAATGTACGAGACCGGCGGAGGAGGAACCAGAGGCTGCTCTATCTGTTCGCGCAGCTTGAAGAGCGTATTCAGGTGACAACTCCCCCTGCGTGAACGCCTGATTCTTACCCACATCTTACAATTGGAGGTGAAAAGCAAAATGAACGCCCTCAAGAAGCGTTTGCAGGTGCAGCCAGCCTTTCCAGATGGTGCGCCATCCGGGAGGGCCATCACGGTGACGGGCCAAATAGCCGCCCATGCGTGCCACCTCCGTCCAGAAGGTTCCCAGCGTCATGCTGGCAGACGAGTGACCCGAACGCTCAGCAACCACCGCCAGCATCAGCGGCTCAATGACCTGCTGGGCGGGACGTTCGGGGTCGTCGCGAGCACCCGCCCGCACCTGCAACAACCGTACCGCCAGCGGCGACAACAGGCCCAGCAACCGCATCAGGCCGTCAACGGTTTGCAGTTGTCGTTGCTCAATACGACAGCCACTTTTGAGACATTGATGATAGTCTTCGACCAACCAACGATGCCGATACCAGTCGACGTGCTCCCACGCCTCGTCGAGCGTCGTGGTGGGAACCGAAGTCAGCAAAAGCCATTCCAATGGCTCCTCGCCTTCAGGCGCATTTTCTTCCCAAACGCGAATACCCCACACCGTCAATGGCTCCTTGCCCGCTCGTGGCTCATTGCGCGGCGGCAAGAGCGTCAACTGACAATCATGCCAGGTGCAGCTGAGTCGAACGGGCCTTATGACCATGACGAGCAGGAACCTCGAAGGGACGGCTGTCCTGACTGGGCCACGCGCGCGCCTGCGTCAGCGAATAGGTGATGGGTTCCTCGCTCTCTTGCACGCGCCGATTCTGAGCGGCTCGCACCAGAAAGTGCGTCTGCGTCTCCTCGCAGGCTTGGAAGAACGGGAACCTATCCGCGCCACGATCACCAACATGAACCCAGACGCTTCCCGACGCAGGCGTGCCAATCGCCCGCACCTGACGCATCCAGACGTCGGTTTCGCGTTGGTCTCGCTTGCGGCGTTGATCTCGTCGTTCTCCCTCTGGCGCTGGAATGCGAACGAAGGGTTCCTGAGCCATACACCCGAGCACCTCTCGGGAGCTAGGGAGCACGGCCAGCACCGTTTGCAGAAAAAATCCGCGCCCCCGTTCGTTGCCAATTTGTCCCACGCCACTGATGGATGTCGACGATGCGACAGATCAATAGCGGTGGTATCTTGCACCAACAGCACCACAGGAGAGGAGGTAGCTTGTTCTTTGCTCTGGTGCAAATGAGGTTGCATCAAGGCATCAAAGGTGACATCGGGCTCAGGCCACGCAAGCGATACAATGCTTTCGTCCCTTTCCAGGTCCGCATTTGAGCGGGCAGAGACCCCAACGGATTCTCTGCGCCTATGGCTGGCCGCTTGAACCGTGCGTCTCGTGCGACGCATATCGTGCAGTTGGACTTTCCCAAAGGTTTGCTCTGCCCAGCTCTTGGGATCCAACATTTCTTGTGTCTTCATCCTTCTATTTTATCATTTTTGTAAAATGTGGGTAAGAATCAGGCCTGAAGGCGTGAGGGTCCCCTGCGACAACGTGCCATGGAAAGAACAGAAGCTACCTGTTGAAGGGAGCTATTAAATCTCCTGGATAAACTCTATCCTGTTCCCAAACGGGTCACGTATCTCGAAGCGGGCAAATCCTGGCAAGGGCACCGCGTCGAGCACCTCAATGCCGTTTTCTTGTAGCCGTTGCTGCCAGGCTGCCGCGTCAGAAACCTGATAGGCTAGGTGCGCCTTCGTGCTCATGCGCTCGACGCCATCTTCAGTGCCGACATGGACCTGTCGATCCCCCACCTGGAGCCAGAAGCCGCCGCGCCCCTGTAACGCTTCCGGTTTGGCGATCTCTGCTAGTCCGAGCAGGTGGCAGTAGAATTGCCGTCCCTGCTCCTCGGCTCCTCGGGGAATGGTGATCTGCGCGTGATGTAAACCAAGAATCATCGTCGTTCGCTCTATTCTGCTTGTGGAGGTACATGCTTAGAAGACGAAATATGGAACGTTCCCATTACCCGCGCAATCGGCAGCTTTTCCTCCCCGTTGATATTGTAAATCGTAGACTCTAGCACAGCGATAGTGCGACCACGCTGAATAAAATGCGCCTCCGCGATCAATTCGCCCGAACGTACTGGTCGCAGATAGTTGATTTTTGCTTCGATAGTGCTAAAGCGCGTGTGGGGGGGCACCACAGATATAATCGCTATCGACATCGCTGTATCGGCAAGCGTGAAGATGACACCACCATGCACGATCTGCTGGGGGTGCATGAGGCGCATATCCACCTGAATGCGTACCTCGCCCACCCCCTCCTCTAACTTTTCCACCTGCATTCCAATCAAATGACCATAGCCAGAGCTATTGATACTCTTGCGTACAGCCTCTAACGCCCTACTAAGATCCTCGGATTGGCTCATATAGTAGTTGCTACCTTCCACGAACAATACGCTCAATTTCGCGTTTCGACTCGCGCTCAGCAATCGCATCGCGCTTGTCATATTCCTTTCTACCGCGACACAGGCCAAGCTCAATCTTTGCCTTGCCACCTTTAAGATACAAGCGTAACGGAACCAGTGTCAAACCCTTTGCCTGCACGCGATTCAAAAGCATTTGGATCTCGCGTTTGTGCAATAACAGTTTGCGGTTACGCAGCGGATCATGGTTGTTGAAGTTGCCATGCTCATAGGTCGCGATATGTGCATTCTCCAGCCATAATTCGCCATTGCGTGGCATGGCGTATGCACCACGTAACTGCACCTTACCCTCGCGAATAGATTTTATCTCCGTGCCCAGCAGGGAAATGCCTGCCTCTACCTTGCGCTCCACCGTATAGTCATGATACGCTTGTCGATTGACCGTAATTACCTTAATCGGTACATGCGACGCCGCATCGTCCGTCTTCGCTTTCTTTTCTGCTTCCTTTACCATCTGAAGCACACTCCTTCTCTTTCCAAGGACGTACATCTGCCGCTCTCTAAGCCGCAGGAACTCTACCAATAGGTAGGATTATTGGGAAACTCGTTCCCGTATCTTCTTCACAAAAACAACTGAAACAATTGAAACAAGTGTAACAATTGAAACAACTGTAACATGTGGCCTATGATAATAGTAGACACACTATACAACACGCGAAAAGAGGCGTCGAGAAAGCTGCAAGAATTACCCCTCGTTGTGTGGGCAAACGTCACTATATCATAAAATGTTTCACCATAGAAAGGCCATATCATGTTCTACCGTCTGGGCAAGCTTGCTACCCGCTATCGCTGGTTGATTGTGGGTCTGTGGATGGTTGCCGCTCTCATCGCGCTCCCCTTCGCGCCCCAGGCCAGCCAAGTGTTGCGCTCCGGTGGCTTTACTAGCCCGGATGCCGAGTCACAGCGTGCCATCGACCTGCTCGTACAAAAATTGCACTTCAAAACCACCATCGTACAAATTATCTTTACCAGTCAACGCTACAGTGCCGACGACCCGCGATTTTATGCGCAGACCCAGCAGGCACTCGCCAACCTGCGTACATGGCCTGAAGTCGCCCAAATCGTCTCTTACACCGATAATCCACGTCAGGTTTCTATAGATCGCCATGCCGTCTACATCAATGTCCTGCTCACAGCCGACGCTGATAACGCGCCCAAATCGCTGCCAGAACTAGAGCACCGCCTCCAAAAAGTGCCAGATTTACAGGCGAGCGTCGGCGGTGGCCCCGTCTTCTACGAAGACATTCAAACGGTGAGTGAAAACGACCTGCGTCGCGCCGAAATATTAGCTTTTCCCTTTGCCATTATCGCGCTGCTGCTCGTATTTCGCTCCGTCATCGCTGCTATGTTACCCGCACTTGTCGGGGGTTGTGCCGTTGTCATTGCATTAGCACTCATCTTTGGTCTAGGCCATCTCACCGACCTGTCAATCTTCGTCTTGAATATCACAACCCTCTTCGGTCTCGGTCTCGGTGTAGACTACTCGCTCTTCATCGTCAGTCGTTTCCGCGAAGAGATTGCTCATGGCCGCTCCATCGATGAAGCCGTGGTGCTCACTGTGGCGACTGCGGGCCGCGCCGTGGCCTTCTCCGGCTTGACCGTTTCTATCGGGTTGCTCGGACTCACCTTCTTCCGCATCAACATGTTGCGCTCTGTTGGCATCGGTGGCGTGATCGTCGTGCTGCTGGCTGTGCTGGCGGCAATCACGCTGCTACCTGCCATGCTCGCCATCATTGGGCTCAAGGTGAACGCCCTGCCAGTCCGTCTGCGTGCCTTCTGGAAACGCTCTCGCCCGGCTGAACTTGCTGGTACACCGGGAATGCTTGCAACAACAGAGATACATCATGGTTTCTGGTATCAGCTATCACACTTTGTGATGCGTTATCCCGTGCGTGTCTTAGTCCCAGTGCTACTCTTGTTGCTTGGTTTTGGCTCTCCCTTTCTGGGTGTGCGCTTTTCCGCGCCCGATGCCTCCATCTTGCCCAAGAATGTGCCATCGCGTCAGGCCTTCGATCTACTCGCCAGTCGCTTCAATGATCGCGAAACAACGCCCATTGTGCTGGCCGTGCAGACTCCTGGCAACGTGCTGACACCACAAAATATCAACAACCTCTATACCTATGTGCAGCGTATTCAGGCTGATCCCCGTGTGCAGCGTGTCGATAGCATCGTAAGTGCAGACCCGCGCTTCACGCTCGATCAATACCAGTTGCTTTACACACACCCACAACTGATTGCTGATCCCTATCTAGCCGCCTTCCTGAAGTCCTCGGTAGCGGGCAATACAACGCTCATCGAGGTTGTCAGCAAATATGGCATGCTTGATACACGCTCACAAACCTTAGTTGAGGAGATCAGGAACACCAATCCCGGCAACGGTATCACAGTACTCGTTGATGGCGGTACGGCAGGCGATATCGATTATGTCAACTCGCTATATAGCGACTTCCCGCTGGCCGTGCTCATCGTTGCCATCACCACCTACATCCTGCTGCTGCTGCTGTTCCGCTCAGTCGTTCTGCCGCTCAAAGCCATCATCATGAACACGCTATCAATCATGGCGAGTTACGGTGCGCTTGTCGTCATCTTCCAGAATGGCTTTCTACACCAGCTACTCGGTTTTACCCCACTTGGCTTCGTTGAGGCTACCAGCCCCATCTTACTCTTTTGCTCGCTTTTCGGCCTATCGATGGACTACGAAGTTTTCTTGCTCTCGCGGGTACAAGAAGCTTTCTGGCAGACGGGTGACAACACTCGAGCCGTGGCTATCGGCTTGCAGAGGAGTGGTGGCATCATTACCAGCGCGGCAGTCATCGTCGTTGTCGTCAGCCTGTGTTTTGCCACCGCCGATGTCATTCTGGTCAAGGCTCTTGGCTTGGGCATGGCTCTGGCCGTGGTGCTCGATGCAACCCTTGTCCGTGGCCTGCTGGTTCCTGCAACCATGCGTCTGCTCGGCGACTGGAACTGGTGGCTGCCCTTTGTCGGCGTCCAACGCCATCCTCCCGCCTTAGCCGAATACATGGTTTCCGAAGAGCCATTACCCCCAGATGACCTGGAGCGCGAAAACGAAGCTCCGAGCGATCTTAGTGCCGGAAGGAAGCAATAACATGCGTAACTTGCCCAAAATAACAATCTCTTTAATAGTTCCTGCTCTCTTGAGCATCGTGCTCCTGCTCATTCTCTCATCTTGTTCGTTCCCTGGTGTGGTCTCTTCAACGGCACAGCTACCATCTGCGAGCAAAACGCCGCAGGCAGCAGCTCTGCCGCCTGTGCGCTTTCCGCAGGATGAGGCCGCGCACAACGACCTCACCGAGTGGTGGTACTATACCGGCCACTTCAATGCTAGCGTAGCAAATGGTAAAACGCATGTCTATGGTTTCGAGTTGGTCATATTCCAGGCACTACGTAGCGATCTCCCTCCGGTCTATGCCGCCCATTTTGCTATCAGTGATGTGACACGCGGCGAATTTCACTTTGACCAGCGGCGTGTCATCGAACCAAACGTCGTTATTCCTAATGGCACCTCGACGAAAGGCATCGCGGTTGCCGTTGGCGATTGGTCTATTCAGGGCTTGAATGGTCTGGATCATCTGGTCGCCAGCATGCAGAACTATACCATCCACCTCAACCTGCAAGGGTTGAAGCCTCCCACACTCCATAATGGCAATGGCTTGATTACCTATGGTCTCGGCGGTTTCTCCTATTACTACTCGCGTACCCGCATGGCTGTTTCGGGCACTGTGCTTGATCACAATCAATCCCTTCAGGTGACAGGCCAGGCATGGATGGATCACCAGTGGGGAAACTTCCTCTCGCTCGGCGGTGGCGGCTGGGATTGGTACAGCGTGCAACTGAATAACAATACGGAAATGATGCTTTACTTCATTCGTGATGCCTCCGGCAAGGTCATCTCTACCTACGTTGGCTACATCGATGCCAATGCCAACGATCACCTGCTGCCTGCGCAATCTATAAGTAGTACCGTGCTTGACCATTGGAAAAGTCCTACAACCGGGGCCAACTATCCCTCCGGTTGGCGGCTCACGATCAATGATCCGCTCCTACAAGCAACACTCACCATTACGCCCCAACTCAAAGATCAGGAACTGACAGCCTATCAGTCTACTGGCAACAGCTATTGGGAAGGGGCCGTCAGTATCGATGGACAAAGTGCCGGAAAGCCTATTCAGGGCGAGGGCTACATCGAACTGACTGGCTATGCACATGGGTAATGGAAGAGAGGAAACGGCACCACGCGCCGTTTCCTCGTTTTTCTAGGGTATCATCGTCTTTGCAAGCGCAGTCATTTGTCCATCAAATACACCCATGTATACCTGCTCAACAGTGTACTCTTGCGGTCCTCTTGGATGTATCGTTACCAGGGCCAGCGTGTTTTGCAGCAAGAGGTCATGGTGAATGCGCCCTTGCTTATGGGCATTTTGCATGGGTAGGACACGTAGGAGCAGACCACCATAAAACAACCATTTTATCCATGACTGCTGCATAATTATACTTGTGTCACGCTTGTTCAATTTGTTCAGTAATGGTGTACACACTAATTGATACAGGTGCGGCCTGGACTTTCCTGGCCGTTGTCCGTCCATCGCATACGAGAAATGGACATCACCGGAGAGCAACAAAAAATCTTGCTGGCTTTCGTCCACAATCTGCATCAATTCTTGCCAGGTTGCTGCAAAGGTCGGCCAGTGGTCAAAACTCGTTTTTAAGGCCATACGCAATTGTAGGTGTGCGAGACGCAAACCAAGCTTGCGCAGAACTGCTGGCCCATGCCTCCACAGGCGGACACCCATGATATATTCGGCCAGTCCAATCACAGGCGGTAGCAAGACGGGAACCGACGAGACCAGAATTGAAAGGCCCGTTCTGCGCATATTTTGCTCTTTTACCCACGCTCTCACCTGCTCCATTTGCTCCTGACCCATAATACGCCCTGTGGCGTAGATAGCCTGTTCGTCATTGCTGAAGACAGTAGAGCGATCAGCACGGGCATTCATCACAAAGATGGGTGGTTGTGATGCAATGGTGTAGTGCCACGGCAGATCAATCTGATCATACACCTCCTGCTTGAGGCAGGCTCGCAACTGCTCTAACACATCCTCTCCATCTTCTCCACTTTCTTCTGCTTGTTGCATAATCGCAAGCAAAGGCGAGTGCTGTGTCTGTGCATCTTGAACACTATTGCCCCATCCCTGGTATACCCAGTATGCCACCAATCCATCAATCAGCAACTCCTCGTGTCCTTGCCGAATCATCTCGGCTCGCCATCGTGGAGAGACGTTCCAGTTATTGGTAATTTCATGATCGTCGAATATCATAAAGGTCGGTATGACCGCCAATGCTTGCCGCACCCCTTTATCCTGTGTCCAGACATACGCATATAAAGTAGCGAAATCACTGAAATTCTGCGCTCCATCGCGCAATGAGGGATAGGCTGCTTGCAGTTTTGGCGGTGGCCGATCGGCATAAATTTGATCCCCAATCAACAAGAGCAGGCGTGGCCAGCCTTCTTCTCGCTGCTGCCGGTGGTGTAGCAACCATTCTCCGAACGCACTCAAGGCATCCTGCTCTGGCTCACCACTTTTACGGCAAGAGCCATAAGCGATGCGTAACGAGTTGGCAGGCTCGCTATCTCCATCAAACGTGCGAAAGCAAGAAAAATTTGCTATAGTATCTTCAGGAAGAGCTTCTGCTGTCGGTCGTGGTGTCTCGTCTTTTTGCTGTTGTACGAGCAACTGATAGCTATACCATGTCGCGGCACGTAGCCCGCGCAGTTGCGGGGCTGCATAATGTCGTCCACCCACACTGACTGTATGGGTCGTCACTGAGTGCGTTTGGGTGCCGTTCTCACTGGCTGTGTCATCAGCACTGGCTTGTAATGTCACCCAACAAGGGCTGGAAAACTCTGCCCAAATGACCACTTGATCCGCGCTCATTGCACGCACAAGAGGCCCTACGAGGAGTTCTATCATCGGGACACGCTCCTTTAGCTCTCTATCTAAAATTAGGGGTATTAAGAATATATAGTACCAATTGTACAAAATATACCACTACCATATCTTATGATAAGCAGGGAAGAAGTTGACCAGTGTGCCGATAGTGTGTAACAATAGCGTAAACTGTACAAATTACACGTTTTAAGTTGAAATAGAGACCCAAATGTACAAAAGTGGTGAGAACCTCTAGGTACATTTACTGATTTATTGATCTTATGCTTGAGTTTACTTACCTAAAGGCACATAAGTATGGTATACTTTCTAACGATGTGCTTGAGGTGTAAAATCTTAACGATCATCACGTATGTCATTTGTGCGAACAAAACTGTATAGACTTCATAACAATGTTTCACATATGTTTTTGACAGCATTTAGGTAAACTTTGCACAGATTCGAGCTTTCTTTCAGTAGCTTAATGATAAACGCATGGGTACAGATAGGAAATAAATGGAAACAAGCACACATTCATCGCAACAGCCTAAAGATACAGGTCGCGCAGAAGAGGTGTTCACTCTTGTTGAGCGTGTTGCCCGTATTGTTTCCACTGTACGCGGAACGAAACCTGACTACGCACGCCTCGCGGCTGAGTTAGAGCAGGCAATACCTTTTGATGTTTTTGGTGTGGTCTTGTTACGCCATGATCGTCAAGCTGTCCGTGTGAGTGTGTCGCGAAGAGGCGAGGATGAAGACGCTGCTTGGACAATCACTCATCATCAACTCCCTTTACAGGCTTCTATGTTGGAAGGCATGCTCCGTGTGCCAACCATGAAAAGCATCAATGCCCCCGAAGGGCTCAATGGACTACCAGCAGACTGCGGCGATGCGTTAAGCGGATATCCACAATTGCGTTCAGCCTTGATTGCACCTTTGCTGGTAGAAGAGAGCGAAGATGGGCTAGAAACCTATCCTCATGATGAGGATAGTGCAGCTGCGCCCCGCATCTTAGGCACACTTGAATTGGGGAGTGTTGCCCTTCATACCTACGACGACAAGACCGTGCAACGGCTCATACAGGCTGTTGCCCATGTGTTAGCTACGGCTATTGAGCGCTCTCAATTGGGCGGCAGCGCAGAGATACAAAATCGGCAGCGCCAGGTACTGAAAAGTGTTTCTACCGCCCTTGCTTCAAAAGTAGATATCTCCACTATTTTACAACAGATTGTCTCAGGGGTTGAGCAGGCACTTGGTGTCGCCTCTGCTATCATGCTGCTTGATTTGCATAAAGGCACAGTGCGTCTAGAGGCATACGCGGGGTTTGATGGTTCCTCGTTTTCTCAGCACTTTGCGCAAGGTATTGCCGTAGTTGATGAATCTATAGCAGGCTATACTGTTAGGAGACGCCAGCCTGTATTTTCAGCCGATATCGCCGTGGATGAACGTTTTCCGCTTGACTATCCACTCTATCAGCTGTATGGAGTACACTCTATTTATTGCTATCCTCTCATGACCGGTGTTACTGTGTACGGTGTCCTCGTGCTCTATTCGCCAGAACCAGGCGGCTTTACACCTCTCAAAGTGGATATTCTCTCTCTTTTTGCAAGTCAGGCCACCATCGCTGTTCATAATGATATGCTACTGCAATCAGCGCGTCAGCGGAGCCACCTACAAGAAGCCATTGAGCAGCTTGAACGTGCGCATGTGCAAGCCAGCGTTTCCGATCAGCCGCAGATACTAGAACAGGAGCTCGCTGAAGAATATCAACTCTTGACGCATGTGCGTGAAGAGGCACAACGCACCTTTGGCGTTAGCTTTAGCACGCTGCTTCGCTTCATAAGTGAGCATCTCCTGACACAAAACGAGCGTAACTTACAGACCGTATTGCAATATAACTGGGAAACACCCGCGCAGACTGCTATAACAGGGCCTGAAGATGAAAGCAATAGCAGTATTTCACCTGTTACTAGTGCTCCGTCTTCAATGCAGGCCACTGACACCAATCCGCTTCCGCCACCGCTAACACAAGGCCCATTCACTGACACTCTGGCATTGCTGAATCGGACCGCCGAGGCTGCCTTAATGCGTTCGGGTATGTTGGGAGAATTGGGTGGCTTGCTGATGCACCTGCGAGAATCCATCAACAGCGTACGTGATGTCTGGTTTGTCGTGGACAGAGAAGGCTTGTGTGTGTATATGAATCCAGCTGCCGAGTCACTCTGTAAGCTACGCATGGAAGATGTTATCGGCCTCACGCTTGAGCAGATTTTTGCCCTCTTGTTTCCGCGGATGCGTAACGCCGATGAAGTACGCCTCTACCTGCAAGATTTCACCGAAGGCAACACCCACAGCCAGCGTTTGCGCTGTGTGTTGGCCATGGAGCCTATTCATCTTCCTTCTTTTGACACAGAGCTTTCTGACGAACAGAGCCAGCATGCCACCCACCAACAGCCGCGATATCGTGTACAGCCGGAGAGCGCGCCCTCTGATTATCATTATCAGCTCGTGCGTTATCCTCTGCACAATCAACACGAACAACTTGTTGGCAATGCGCTCCAGATGCTTGATGTCACTGAACAGGTGCGCGATGAAAAGAATCGCTCTGCCTTGCTTTCCTCGATGTCGCACGATCTGCGCACACCGTTAACCACTATCAAGGCCGCGGTTACAGGTCTATTGCAGCCAGGGGTTTCATGGGATACGCAAGAATTGCGTGCCATCCTAGAGGACATAGATACTGAAGCAGATCATTTAACCGTACTCGTAACGGCTGTGATTGAACTTTCACGTATCGAGATGGGCGCCTTAACCCTGAAAAAAGAATGGTGTGATATTGCGGAGGTGATCTACGGAGCCATCGCTAAAGCAGAACGTGTCCTCGCTGGTCACCCAGTGCAGGTACGTTTGGCTCCTTTGTTGCCGCTCGTATATGTTGACCATGTACAAATGAACCGTGTTGTGTATAATCTACTTGAAAATGCCGCACGGCATAGCCCAGAGCATGCCGAGATTGTCGTCAACGTAGACACCGTGACGCAGCAGTTGCAAGGGCAGCGTGAGCGGCAGTCGGTGCGTGTCCAGGTGATCGATCATGGGGTTGGTATTCCTGAGCATGAACGTGAACGCATCTTTAAATCATTTTATGGCTTACGTTCACATGGCAGTGGGCTAGGTTTGGCAATCTGTAAAGGCATTATCGACGCGCACCAGGGGCATCTCTGGGTTGAGGGGCTTGACATAAATGGAACATTAGACGAAAATCGCTTAGGCATCTACAAAGAGAAAGCAGGAGCAGGAGCAGTTGCCGAAGAGGACATCGTTGCTCGTATCACAAGAAAACTGATACAACAGAAATCTCAGGCGGAGGGTGCTTGCTTTGTCTTTACCTTACCAACATATTCTGTGAGTTCTGTCCGTGATGAAGAGTCGCTCACGTTGGAGGGGTAACTATGAAAGTAAAAGGGAAACGTATTCTTGTGGTTGATGATGAATTACCGATTCAACGTATTTTACGCAAAAATCTTACGGTAGAGGGGTATGATGTGCTTGTTGCTTCAGACGGCAAACAGGCCATTGAAATGGCGCGCCTGCATCAGCCAGATCTTATTTTGCTTGATCTCCACCTCCCCGGTGAGGTAGATGGTTTGGGCGTCTGTCTGCAGGTGCGACAATGGACGCAAACGCCCATTATCGTTCTCTCCGCCATCACTGAGGAGCGACAAAAAGTGCGTGCGCTTGATCTGGGTGCCGATGATTACCTGACCAAGCCCTTTGGCAACGAAGAGCTGCAAGCCCGCGTGCGCGCTTGTTTGCGGCGGGCCATGACCAATACCGATGGCGATGGACCCGAAGTGCTCTATAGCGATGATGGCTATCTCAACATGAATGTTGCCAGTCGTCAGGTGCGGGCAGGCGATCAAGAGGTGCGTTTAACACCAACTGAATTTGAACTGTTGCGACAATTGATGTTATATGCAGGGAAGGTGCTCACGCACCGTTCTTTATTAAGAGCGGTCTGGGGACCTGAGTATGGAGAAGAAGCAGACTACTTACGGGTCTATGTGAGACAATTGCGCTTAAAAATAGAAAAGGAACCATCACGACCACGCTATATTATTACCGAACCAGGCATCGGTTACGTTTTTCGTTCAGAAAACGACTGATAAAAAATTAACGTGGTTTTTATAGTCATTCTCGGGTTTTTCGCATACACTAGGGATAGTGCAGAGTATACCTATCATTCTATAGGTTAAAAGTACTATCTGCTTGCTCGCTTCCTCTCTAGAAACGCTAAAGTAAGGAAGCGTGGTAAAGTAACGTATAGAGACAATGGAAGATAGTGGAGATGTAGTTGGAAGGGTGGAAGTGCCTCTGTGAGGGTATTGTATAGAATCCTACCTGTGATGTACTATTGCATAGCAGGGGTGGCATTCTGACTACGACACAGTAACTTCGCAAACTTTTCTGGTAAAGGAACAAATAATGGAGCAGCAAGATCGCATAATGGATGGAGACCTACAGACGTTAGGTCTTCAGTCTATTCTCAAAATGCTCGCACTTAGTGGAAAGACAGGCAAGTTATTTGTGCATTCAGGGCCTGAAACTCTCTCAATTAGTCTGGATAAAGGTCAGATTGTCGCGCTACATGAAGAGGGCGTCGTACAACCGGACATTTTGAGCATGTTGTGCCTTGTTCATAAGTTGGACCCTCCCAGAGCGCAGATGATTCGTGAATTGGCTCAAGGTGATATGCATTTGGCTCTCATGATGCTCGTGGAACGCGGGTGGATGAGCCGTGCCGAGATGCAGCAACGCTTAGAATTCGTCGTCACGCAATCGATCTGCCATGCTTTACGTTGGGTAAATGGTCGTTTTGCTTTTCATCGTCATATGGTTCCAATTGGCGGACAATTAAAACCTCTGGATGTGGATTCTGTTCTGCTCGAAGCTTTGCGTCAGGCTGACGAGTGGGAAGAGATTGCCAAAGAAGGCGTTACCCATTTAACCCGCATGACGGTCGCACGCTGGTTGCCCGAAGTGAGTAAGGACGTCCGCAGTTTGAGCTTGAGTCAGGAGAGCTTGCATGTGCTCTATCTTTCCAACGGAGAGGTGCCGTTACAATCAGTTGCCTTGGTTTTGATGATGCCCGAGGCCCGTGTGGCGCGCTTAATGGCACAACTGCTCGACCTGCATTTGATTGAAATTGTCAACACCGCCCTTGAAACAGAGTTGCAGCAGGATCTGGCAAATATCATCATCAGGTGTCAACACGCCTTAGCCAGCCAGAAAAAAGGTGTTACACCGGAGCTGCACCTACTTAACCTTATCAATACCTTTTCAGAATGTATCAACGGCTTACTCTTCCATCATGGAAGATATGCACGCGTGATGCGAGGGCGTGGACAAGTCCAGCCAGTAGAAGTTGCGCACTATCTTGAGCGTCGTTTTGCTCAACCGTTGCAGATGTTAACGAATCACCAGTTTTCTATTTTAGAGACCGCAAGCTTTGTCAACGGGCGTCTTGATTGTAGCGATATTTTAACGCTTAACAAGGTTGTAAAGGGTGAGCAACTCGAGGAGTTTTATTGGGAAGCAGTCCAAGGGCTGGCCTCCTACTTGCGCATTGTCTTCGATGGCTTGCTGCGTGACGAGGTGGGGAATTCGCATACAGGCCGCCATCTCAATATGGCCTGGAAGGTGTTCCTCACGGAAATCGATCGTGAAATGGAGCAATATCAGCTCTATCGTGCTCATCGTAACGCACAACAGGCCCGTGGCCGTGAGCCTACTCAGGCACCCGCGCTTGGCTTTATGCAGCGAAATCCCACTACTAATACCCGTGGTGAGGGGGCACCCGTATATCCGCAGCCACCTGAGTCGCACAGGCAAATGCTATAAGTCAGTCTCGTTTCTTCTCGACCAGCAATGAGATGTCCCATTCATATTTCCCATCAGGGAAAGGAAAGAAAGGAGTGGCGGCAAGATTTCGCTCTGCCATGGGCAGATGTGAAACGTGCCGTAAAGTACGCACATGATAGAACCAACGGTGCTAGTGGTAGATGATAGTCCAACTGTACGCAAAATCGTGCAGATGACGCTACAACGTGAGCATATTAAAGTGATTACTGCCAGCGATGGCCTGAGCGCACTTTCGGCTGTTGCGGATGAAATGCCCGCCCTTATTTTGCTTGATATTCAGTTGCCGCGTATGGATGGGTACCATATTTGCCAGATAATTCGTAAAAGCTTGCAGTTTCGACAAATACCCATTATCATGCTGAGTGGGAAGGATGGGTTGTTTGACAAGATGCGTGGGCGATTAGCAGGCTCAACTGAATATTTGACTAAACCATTTGACTCCGTTGAATTGGTGCAGACAGTCAAAAAACATCTTGTAAATTGGCAGGAGCGTATCCCTGCTCAGCAAGAGAGGGGAATGCGGCCTCGTATCCGTTATCGAGGGTAGATGGGTTGGGTGTTATGCCCATCCCTCTTCGCGTGCGTACTTCCTATTGGCTTTATAATTCATAATCTAGACTACCTCAGTAAAACAGTGTGTTAGTTTAATCAGAAACGTATACATCAGACTATCTAGTAACTTACTAGGAAAGGTATAAATCGGATGCCCGGACAGAAAATACTTGTCGTCGATGATAGTTGGACAGAGTTGACCATGATTGCGACTCCCCTGCGAAATAGTGGCTTTGAAGTCGTAACAGCTGTCGATGGTGATGAAGCTGTCGAAAAGGTGCTCAAAGAGCGACCCCAGTGTATCGTGTTGGATGTGGTATTGCCCAAACAAAATGGCTTTCAGCTGTGTCGTAAATTGAAAAACTCGGAGATTAGCCGCCATATTCCCATCATCTTACTTACCAGTAAGAATACGCCCCTCGATAAATCCTGGGGGCTACGGCAGGGTGCTGATCTCTATGTGACCAAACCTTTTAATGCTGATGAACTAGTGGCCAGTGTGCGTAGCCTCGTCTAAGCATGCACCTTTGCCTTATCCAAGTATGGGAGCCTTCTTATGGCCAGTGACAATCTAAGAGCATTACAGAATGAAGCCCTTGCCGCTATGCAACAGCAACCAAATTCACAGTCGCCTGTTGTTGCTGCCTTGCAAATGCAATTGGCGCAAATGTCACGAGACAATACTGATGCCGATATGAAGAGTACACCAACGGTTGTTGGTGAGCAGTATCTCGTCTTCTCTTTGCGCGATCGCGAATTTGCTGTCAAAGCGGAATTGGTGCAAGGGGTAGAGCGTCTTACTGATCTCACCCCCGTTCCCAATGTGGTTCCCTGGATAAAAGGTGTCATAAATTTACGTGGGTCTATCACCTCTGTTGTAGACCTGCGTTTATTTCTGGGGTTAGAGCCGCTTGCTTATGGCGCACGTACACGCTTGCTCTCGCTACAATTCAATGAGATGGTGATTTGTCTGATCGTTGATGGTGTAAGCGAGATGCTGCCCATTCCCGCAGCGGCCATCGCGAGTGGTGGGGCAAATACACGCCAAACGACGATTCCATCCTGGATGGCCTCGTTCGTGGCTGGCAGTGCATTACTCGCCAATCGCATGATAGTACTTTTAGATGTAGAACGTTTACTCTTTTCTGAAAAAATGCAACACTATGATCTACAGGGTGTTTAGCTGTAGGGGCCAGATTTATCGCGCCCCTCTCTTGTAGATTGTAGCTGTAGAGGGGCGAGATTTATCGCGCCCCTCTCCGAAGACCCAGAATGGGGAATGTTGTAGACTATTCAGATGCGTTATCATTTCCTCGTTTGCGGTCAAGCACACTTATGATGACGTATAAGCCATATTTTTGCTAACAGGAGGGCCTGGTACATGAATCCTGCCCGTACACAAAGTGGAATGACTATAAACGCATTGCTGCAAATGGGAATGTTTATCTCAGTTGCTATTGCTGTTATCTGTATCGCCATACTCGCTGCTGTATCCACATCATTGAATACAGGGACATCGGGAACATTTTTTCTCGTTGCCCTTGCTTGTGCCATTATTACTGTGCTCGGAATTATTACGACGAACCACCTAATACAACGCCGCCTCCGTGCGCATACAAATGCATTAGCGGAGGTTTGCCGCGATTACGTCAGCGGGAATCGTTCAGTACGTGCTCCTATCAATGGTGATGATGATTTCGCCATGCTCTCTATGCAGCTTAACAGTTTGCTTGATAGCCAAGGAAACGCATCTGCGAATGGTTCTTTCAACGGCGCGGCTGGGGATGCCGCCACACTTCAAGCTCAGATTGAAAAATTGCTTCAAGAAGTAAGCGCGGTTGGTGACGGTGATCTTCGCGTTCAGGCTGAGGTGACGCCAGATACACTGGGTGTGCTTGCTGACTCCTTCAATTATATGATTGAGGAATTGGCGAAGGTTGTTGGTCGTGTACAAACAACTGCTGTGCAAGTCACTAATTCTACGCGCCGCATCCTTGATCGCTCCGCTGAACTGGCCCAGGCCTCCGATATCCAGGTAGATCAAATCTCGCAGACAACCGAGGCCGTAGAAGCTCTGGCAACCTTCATTCAGAAGGCAGCTCATGATGCACAGCTTTGTGTAGAAGTGGCTCAGGAAGCTCTACAGAATGCGAGTAGCGGACAGGGAGCTGTGCGCCAAACCATCGAAGGCATGATGCAGATTCGTGAAAACGTGCAAGAGACTTCCAAGAAGATTAAGCGTCTCGGTGAACGTTCTAACGAGATCAGCGAGATTGTGCGTATCATTGATGATATTTCCGATCAGACCAATCTGCTGGCTTTGAACGCGGCCATCCAGTCCGCTATGGCGGGTGAGCATGGACGTGGTTTCGCTGTGGTTGCCGATGAGATCCGCCAGTTGGCAGAACGTTCGACGGAATCCACAAAACGTATTGCCACCCTTATCAAAAGCATTCAGGGCGATACCTATGAAGCGGTGGTTGCTATGGAAGAAAGCACACAGGAAGTGGTCAAAGGCTCACAACTGGCCGATGATGCTGGCCGTGCGCTCAACTCCATCTATAGTGCCGTAGAACGCCAGACGCAAATGATTGAGAACATTGCTCAATCCGCCAATCAGCAAACCTCAGTTTCTGAAGCCGTGGCCGTTGCAATGGGACAAATTTCTGAAATTACCCGTCAGACAAATGAAGGCACGCAGGACGCCGCTGTAAGTGTCAGCTATTTAGCTGATCTTGCTGAACAATTGCGCTCATCGGTTTCGACCTTCCGTCTGCCAGACCGTGGAATTGAAACCAACAATGCGTTCTCTAGTATGACGGCTGTAACAGAAATGCCTTACGCGAATGGGAATAGCGGCCAAATGTTTGCTCCACTAGGAAATGGTATGGATGCTGAGTGGGGTCAGCAGCGCTACGCTGGGAACTTCCCACCATTGCCAGAACCAAGCAATTCTGGCTCTCTCGTCGCCTTGCCCGCGCACTCGAGTGGCCAATATACGTATCAGCCAGATTTCGCGGTTCAGGGAGGCTTTGGCTCTGGTGGATTCTCGCAGGCATCCGGCCAACCTAATTTTGGCAATCAATCCCACTATCAGGATCAGGGACAAGGGCAGGGTTTCAATCCTCCTAATGGGCAAGGACAGGGGCAAGGTTATGGGCGGCAACAGTTCCCGTCATCGCAAAACTTTGCCAACGGTAACGCTAGTAATGGCAATGGAGCGCAGCAGTTTGATTATGGTGATATGAATGGTTTCAATAGTCAGCCTGATTTTAACGGGCAGCGTCATGATATGACGGGTGGTCAAGGACAAACCCTCTATCCGCAACGCATGCCTTCATCACCAAATATGGGAAGTATTCCTGCTTCCCCACAGCCGGGACAGGCTCCCACTGCTCGCCCGCGCCGTCAAGCACCACCACCAAACAATCAGGGGCAAGGGCAGCCTTCTTTTAATCAAGATCAGTTTCCTTTCCAGAATAATGGGTAACACAGTTGGTCAAGCCGAGTATCAGGTTGTGCGTGAAAACTCTTTTCTCATGCAACCTGATCCTAGAATGAGTGGGTGTGCGTAATATGTCAAATACGTCTGATAAACTATCAATCCTTGAGCCTTTTCTTGAGGAGGTGAATAGCTATTTGCCGGAAATTGAGGCAAATCTTGAGCGTCTAGCTGCCTCTCGCGCTGATATGGATGCTCTTGAAGAAACTTATCGCCGCACACATACCATCGGTGGTTCGGCTTCGATGATGGAGTTTCCTAATCTCGCCCACGTCGCGCATGGGATGGAAGATATTCTTTGTGATGTTCTCGATGGTTTAACCACCCTTGATGACGCAACATTGGCTTTATTGCAACGTTCGCTTGCTCGGGTACGTCTGCTTGTCAATGGTATTCGCACAAATGCTGATGGGTCCGCTATTATCGCTGAAGATGAAGAGGATTATGCACGCTATCGTGCGAGCCTCAATGTTTCGCCACAGGAGCCAGTAGCGAAAACGCCGACCAGCTCGCCTGAGGTAGTGTCCGCAACGACTGCCACTGCGCTTCCCGCCGCGACACCTTTGCCTGCGGCTCAATCATTTGATATGTCAGAAATGATGACACCGTTGGCACCATCTATGCCTTCATTTGATGAGGTGCTGGCTTCTTTCCGCACTCCTTCTTTACATCCCGGTGAAGAGATAGAATGGCCTGAGTCGCCCGCTCACTCTAATCTCGCGACACCACTGCCCACCTCACCCATGTCTGTGGAGGTGACGCCATCAGCAGTGGCCGCGGAAGTGCCAGCTTCACAGGATAGCATGAGCGCACTTGATGTTTTGGTAGCATCAACACGCAAATCACCTGCGGTAAATCCTGCTATGCAAACTCAAGCTGTTTACGAAAATGAGCATGTGATACAGGGATCTTCACAGGGTTTTGCCTTGCCGGTATCACCACAGGTTCCAGAAACGGCAGGCGGGGAAGAGCCGACCTATGGGTTGCTTCCTGTCATTCCCGCGACGCCTATTTTGCCCCAAGCAGAGACGTTACCAATTGCTTATACCAATTTGCAGCAGGATGCCCAAACGTTGGAGCAAGAGGTAGTATCACTCCGCAATGTGGTAGCGCAATTACGCTCTGTTATGTCGATCATCGAAGCCCAGCGGGTAGAGTTCAAAGGCTTCCTCGATGGCTCAAAAGATGCCCTCGATCGTATGGAGGATTGGGCAGGTAAGGTGATGAAACTCAACCTGCGCAATAGCCCTGAACAAGTGCGGCGTTATCTTCCACTTTCTGTCATGTGGGCGTCAAATGCAAAACTCAAGAAAGTGCTCGATTTGCTGGCCCAGATCACTGGCGGCGTTGAGATGACAGATGAGCAGCTTCAGGCTGTCTTCCAGCAGCTACAAACGTCAATTGACGCTTGCGGTGACGCCTTCGCGCATATGCAATCTGAACGTGGACTCTCCTTCACACAGGAACAGGGGTGGACACCGTGGGAGATGCAAGCGGGGCAAGCCGTAGGTCAGAGAGGAGTACAAGAGCGTGTCACGTTTGAACGCCGTGGAGACCCCAACGTGCTTCGTGCCGAACTTGAAGCTCAGCTCCGTGAAGAGATCAGGCAAGAATATGAGGAACGTTCACTAGCACCGCAGGCGCAGACAGAGCTTGAGCAGCGTATACGTGATGAGGTGCGTCAGGAGTTCGAAGCGCGTCAGCGTTCACAGCCTCCCGCTGTTACTCCTACCACGCATGTTGTTCCTGAGACGATGCAAGAGATGGAAACCCGCCTTCGTAACGCCATAGAAATTCAAGTGCGCCAGGAAGTGCTTGAGCAACTAGGTGTGCATGAGGGTGATATCACTGCATTATTACGGGCAACGCAAGCCTTTCAACCTACACAACCTGCACCTTCCGTTACAGAGAACTTTATAGACCGTGCCCGTCAATCGGTCAGCCAGCCCACTGGTGCTTTACCTAACGCATCCAAACAAAGTACTGGATTGAATACACTAACCCCTCCAACTTCACAGCGGTCGGTGGTTGCTTCTGTCTCTCCATCTCAAAACTCAAAACCGATCACTCCGCTTGTCAAATCGTCGGGCCCCATCCCGCAGGAGAGTATTTCTGTCCCTTCCGCTTCCGCTCCCTCTGCTCCTCCCCCCTTTGCAGCAGACTTTGGCGAAGAGGCAACGGAAATCTTCCGCCTGGAGGCAGAAGAGCATCTCCAAACGATTAGCGTCCATGTAGCGGCTCTTGAAAAAGACCCTACCAATAAGGAACTTATTCAAGGTGTTCGACGGGCCACGCATACGCTTAAGGGTGCTGCTGGTATGATGGGCTTCCGCGCTATTGCCGACCTCTGTCATATCTCAGAGGACCTGTTAGATAGTATCATGGAAGAGACAACGGAGATTACCCCTGCTGTTCTCAGTGTCATCCTTGATACCGCTGAGACGCTAGACCTTCTAATTACAGGCAAGGAAAGCAGCCCTGCGAGTGAAGAAGCAAAGGTAAATGCCCTTCGTGTGCGTTATACCGCCTTGCTTGGTGAGCAAAGCCAGCCTTTCAATGATTTGGAAGATATCGATGAGGCTGATGACCCCATCACTGATGGCAAGCTCGCAGCCGGTACCCTGAGTGGACAATATGTCTTGTCGAATGTCTCACCCTCCAGCGGAGAAGAGCTAAGCGTCCGTGTACGCCTGCAAAAGCTCGATGAATTAGTCAATTTGTTCGGTGAGTTGCTGGTAAACCGTAGTGTCTTGGAAGAGCGACTGCAGCGTATCACTCGCCTTGTGGCAGACGTAAGTATCAGTAGCAACCGTCTTCGTGAAGTAGGACAAAAGCTCGAAAGTAACTTTGAAGCCGCTACCCTTCCCAGTGGCCACTCCGTACAAGTGATGCCAGGTGAGGGTAGAACGAACGGTATGACTGCTCATAGCAATGGCAGCAATGGTAATGGCCGTAATGGAGTGGAGCCAGCGCACTTTGCTGATTTTGATGAATTGGAGCTTGACCGTTATACCGAGTTCCATCGTCTTGCTCGTGGCTTAAGTGAAGGCATCTCTGACATGACAACACTGAGCACTGAAATGGATGCTCTCCTACGCGATTGTGAAAATGTGTTCTCGCGTGAGAACCGACTCAGCACGACCTTTCAGGATCGGCTGATGAAAGTGCGACTGGTTCCTCTTTCCAGTATGACGCCTCGCCTCTACCGTTCTGCCCGTGCTGTCGCGCTCAAGCAGGGCAAAGAGATTGAGTTTTTGATGGAAGGCTTAGAGACAGAGGTTGATCGGACCGTTTTTGAAGAGATTAGCGGCCCCTTGCAGCACTTAATGCGTAATGCCGTAAACCATGCTATTGAAAAGCCAGAGGTCCGTGTGCAAAATGGCAAGGCACCCGCAGGACAAGTGAAACTTTCCGCTCTCTACGAAGGCAACCACGTGGTGATTACCGTTCGTGATGATGGTACCGGCATCAATGCCGAGCATGTGCGTGCTACCGCGATTGCTCGTGGCCTGATCCATCCCGATCAAACCCTGAGCGAGAATGAACTGATCGATCTCATTTTTCGTCCTGGCTTTTCGACGGCTAGTGTGCTGAGTGAAGAGAGTGGACGTGGCGTTGGCCTTGATGTTGTGCATGACAGCGTTTCTCGCTTGCGTGGAACGATAGAGGTGGAGTCAACGCCTGGTCAAGGGACCGCCTTTACCATGAAGTTCCCCACCAGCCTTGCTATTCAGAGTGCAATGATGGTCGGAATTGGGGGGCAGCAGTTTGCTATTCCCACCTCTATGGTTGAGTCAATTGGTCGTATCGATAACTATAAGCGCTCAACCCTTGCTGGACAGCCTGCCATTTTCATACAAAATGACCTCTATCCATTAACCATGCTTGCGCAATATCTTTCTTTGCCAGTGGGAACCATCGAGGAAAAATCTCCAATCCTGTTTGTCAACATTGGTGGGAATCGCGTAGCCCTGGTTGTCGAAGATATCAGAACGAAGCAAGATATTGTGGTCAAAAATCTAGGCCCACACCTACGGCAAGTACATGGCATCGCTGGTGCTACTGTGCTCGGTAATGGCCGTGTGGTACTGATTTTGGAACTTGTCGAACTCCTTACTACCCGTCCTAAAGGTACTCCCTTACCACAATATCGCGAAAATGCTGCTAGCGAACGCATACAAGGCACACCCATTGCTCAGAAGGTGCAAGCGTCACCCACCCCAGTACGCTCAGTTGCTGGGGTGGTGGGCGTGGAAAAAACTGGCTCCACTTCACGAGGCCCAGCCACGCAAGGAGCCGAGCGCGGAAAGCATATCCTCATCGTTGATGATAGTCCAAGCGTGCGTCGTGTCGTAGGTAATATGCTCAAGCAGAATGGGTGGGATGTGCAAATGGCGCGCGATGGCGTTGAGGCTCTTGAACTCGTTGCCCGCGAAATTCCAGCCGTTGTCTTGCTGGATATTGAGATGCCGCGCATGGATGGTTACGAACTGATTGCTACTCTGCGTTCACAAGAGCAGTATCGTACACTACCTCTAGTCGTGCTCACCTCGCGTGCCGCTTCAAAGCATCAGCAGCGAGCATTGCAGTTGGGTGCGAACGCCTACGTCGTAAAACCGTATCAGGATGAAGAGTTGCTCAACATGCTCAACTCTCTTGTCTACGGAGCCGTGGTGAGATAAGCGAGGAAACCTACTCTATGGGTGTTGAACGCGCTGTTACACGTTGGTATGTCTTGCGCCAACCGATTATTGACGAGATCGCAACTCTTGAGGCACGACTCCATCAGTCGGAGCCGCAAACAAGTGAGGAGTCAGATGCAGCGGATCCAGTTACAGCTGAATCTGAGCCAGCCCTGCTTCAAGAAGTGGAACAACAACTCAGGCGAGCACAAACCCGCCTGAAAGCAATCGGCTCTTGCCCAAAACCAATGATGTGAAAAAATAAGGTAAAACGAAACAGCGACAGCAGCAGAACGTGTTCCACTACTGTCGCTGTTTTGTCTTACCTTATTAGCTGACCGTCGTGACCTGGGCGAGCACATCGATTACACGCTGGCCCATCGCCTGTGTGCTGAGTGCCTCCTTACCCGCCTCGCGCAAATCCTCAGTGCGGTAGCCCGCGTTGATGCACTGCTCTACCGCTGCTTCGATGGCCTGTGCCTCTTGATTCAGGCCGAGTGAGTAGCGTAAGAGTAAGGCCGCCGAGAGGATGGCCGCGATAGGATTCGCCTTCCCCTGCCCTGCAATATCGGGGGCAGAGCCGTGAATTGGCTCATAAAGGCCAAATACGCCGTGGGCGGTTTTGCGTGTGCCCAGACTGGCCGAGGGCAACATGCCCATAGAGCCCGCCAGCATCGATGCTTCATCGGTCAGAATATCGCCGAACAGATTCTCCGTGACGATTACATCAAATTGTGATGGGCGCCGAATCAGATGCATGGCGCAAGAGTCAACTAGCAAGTGTTCCATCTGCACATCAGGATAGTCAGCTGCGACACGATCAGCCACGCGCCGCCACAATCTTGAAGAGCTCAGCACATTCGCCTTGTCCACGGAAGTTACTTTGTGGCGGCGCCCTCGTGCCAGCTCAAATGCTGTGCGTAAAATACGTTCAATCTCTGCCTCGGTATAGAGCAACGTATCAATGCCTACGAGTCCGTTTTCGGTCTGGCGAATCTCGCTTGGTTTCCCAAAATAGAGGCCACCCGTCAATTCGCGCACCACCAGTAGATCGGTGCCGCGTATCACCTCGGCCTTGATCGTCGAGGCATCTTCCAATGCCTTGAGCGTGCGAACCGGACGTAAGTTCGCGAATAACTCAAACTCTTTTCGCAGGCGGAAAATAGCCCGCTCTGGTGGAATCTTCAAATCATGCTGCAAGCCGCCCACCGCACCGAACAAAATACCATCGCTCTGCTGGCATAACGCCATCGTCGCGTCAGAAATAGCATCGCCCTCCGCCTCAATTGCGGAAACGCCCACCAGAGCCTGATGGAACGTAAACTGATGTCCATACCGTTCTGCGATGACATTCAGCACGCGCATGGCCTGCGCCATCACCTCTGGCCCGATGCCGTCACCTGCCAGCACCGTAATTGTGTATGTACCCATTGTTTGCTGTCTCCTTACATGTCGCTTCTCAAGCCGCTACATCAATAGTAAGCATTTGTGGGCGTTCCGTTTCTTCTGGCACAGGTAAGCCGTCCAGCTTGAGGCTCTCAATATAACCTGCAATAGCTTCACGTGCCCGTTCAATGCATTGCTCAAGCGTTTCTCCCTGTGTGATGCAACCAGGGAGTGCTGGTACTGTTACTGTATAACCGCCTTCGTCAATGTCTGGCTCCATGATAATTGTATATTGTCTCATATTAGACCTTTCTTATAGCAACTCCTCAAACTCATCAAGGGTGAGCCCTGCTTGTTTGAGAATTGTCAGGATGTTGCTTTTTAAAAGCCTGTGAAATATTTTGTGCCGTTTCTTGTATGCTTAGCAGATAATGAATGAGCGAGAGACGAGTTTCCTCTTGTTGATCGAATTGGTGTCGCCCTTTACTCACATATGCTTCAATTTTCTGGATAGCATCCTGCATATATCGCAGTTGCGCATAGGGGTCTCTCATCTCGCTTCGCCTTTCACTTTCATTCTGCTCATGCCAAAATTCTATAGTATGGTTCCCTAGCTGTCAAATCATTATGTGAGAAATCTTTTTAATGAAAATGAACGAAGAATTGCGGGTACTTGTCCCGTCATGACCAGTTCGGCGATTGCTTGGCCGCTGATCGCGCTCAGGAGAATGCCCATGATGTTGAGTTAGTGTCCTCTGCGGGCTTATCTACCACCCGCCAGGTTACGCCTCGTGCCAACTCTAGCCCGTGTTCCTCTGCTACCTGGATATCCCGTAATGACACATCACTGCTAATCTCTCTCTTTTGTCTACCTATACGCCTCACTCCATGCTCGCTTGCCATTGACTCCATTGCTAACATGGACCTTTCAGGGAACATCTGCATCAAGGTGCTTTGCGGGGCTGTGGGGTACGCCTCTACCAACGCTTCTATCTCGTCGGGTGTCCAGTCTCTTGTACCAGACGCTCCCCGATAGTAGAAACCAACGTCCTGTTGATGGGCCAATTTTAGTAGTTTCCAGACAAGCGTTATCTTCACAATGTGTGGGCTGAGGGTCTCGATCATCACCTCTTTGAAGGCGACGGATACCAAGCGTTTCCGCTCAGGTAAACGCATCTGGTCCCAAGCATTCGTGGCTCGCTCTAGCAATGTCAGGGCCTCATCTACTGATACGGTGTTATCGGCGTCCTTCTTCAAGCTCGCAGTTACCTCTTGATACTGTTGTATCAAGGTGTTTTGTTCTGTCAACCATTCTACACGCTTGCTAGGGTGTACCAAGTCAGGCGCAGTGTTCAGGTTAGCATCGAGCACCAATAGCCGCGCCTCTATACGCTTTAGGGTGCCAGGGCGACTATCGTATGCCTCCTCGCTGACTTGGGCTACCAGCCCTCTGTTATCGGCGTTTTGAAACATCAAAGGCTTGATACGGTACAGCATTCGTCGGATAACCAAGTCATCCAGGGCATCTATCTTGACGCTAATGGGCCTCATCTTCAAGGTGTCCCGCATCTCTATCGCTGTATAGACCCTCATATACTTGAAAGCGTACACCTCTCCTCTAGGGTGTCGTACCACGCCACTCAGGAGTGCATCATGGACGCCCATGGTTTCCCTGACCTGTTTCCGTCGGGGTCGATCACTCGTTGCCCACTCCTCGCCGTTGGTGTCTACAGGGGAGAGGTGTTCAAAAGCCCACCAGAAATCGTCCTCGCTTACTATTGCGTCGTGGTTCTCACGGCTAATAATTTCGCCTTTGTGCAGCCACCAACCAAGATAGATGGGATTGGTGAGGATGCCCCACAGACCCTGATATGTGACCGTGTATCCTCCTTCTATGTGTCGTAAGTTTGTAGGCGGCACCCGTTGAACTCCTTGGAAGTCGGGGAATAGGTAGCCATCTCGTTGTACGCGTGCATAGACCTCCCGATGGAGTTGGCTAAGGTTTCCATCAAGTTGTCGGTACCGTCTGAATAGCCACTCGATGATGTCAGCGTGGGGGTGGTAGATGATGTACTTGCCATCATCAGGGTCCTCTCTGTGGCTGTAGTTGACGACATATCCAATAGGGACTGCATGACCTGAAAACCTTCCCCGACGCGCTTTCCTCGACTTCATTGGGTGCAGCACCCCCCTCACATGGTCACGGATGTAGGAAGCGGCAATCTGGCACTGAATTAAGAACTGATCTCTGTCGTAGCGGTTGTTCCTGAAATCGTATGTGTAATGGTTAGTGACTATTCGCACGTCGTGGTTGTAGCATTGCTCAGCGAATACTGTGACCTGTGTCAGGATCTCGAATGTCAATCACCAGCACTTTCCCGTGCAACACCTCAGCTATGAAGTGATCGTGCCGCCCGTTGATGGTAGCATCTAACTGAACAATACGTGCATCGCCATAGTGCCACTGATTGTAGATGTTCGTAAACCAGGGGATAATGTAGGCCGTTAATCCAATGTAGACGAAGAGCACGATGAGCACCCCAATAGCGAAAGGGGTTAGGCAGTGAGTACGGGGCTTTCGTGTCGAGGCGGCAGAGACCTTGTGGGGAGTGGTGGTCCTCTTCCTTCGTGTTGGAGTAATCGGCCTTTCATCCTCCTCGTCACCTAGCTGTACGGTGTAAGCGGCCATATTTCCCGCTCGTTGTGGTATTGGTGAACGTTGTTGTGTTTGTGGCATAGGTATCCTCTCTTCTTGACGTGAGGCGTACCCATGTGTAAAAATGAGCATGAGCACACCTTGACTTTTCCAGAGTAATCGCGTGTTCTCAAGTATTCGGCCCTTGCGTGTACCAGACGTGAGGGCCTTTTCGTTGCATCACCACCTCTCGGAAGAAATGAGAGTGAAAGTTCCTTTCTAGTAAGATTACTGACTAGTAAAGCATTTGTCAATATTATATACCATATTAGGGAAGAAAAGGGAAGGAATTGACTAGCCAAGGAGTAATGCGTTACAATAGACGAAACTGCTAGAGAAGGGGGTCAAACGTGGCAGATTTCGAGGATAGATTACTGACTACAAAAGAAGTTGCTGAGAAGCTACGTGTACACGTGAAGACGGTACTAGAGTGGATTAACAAGGGCGAGTTAGAAGCCATCGACCTGGGGCAAGGGTACCGCATCAAAGAGAGTGACCTAGATATCTTCCTTGAGCACCGTAAGAAACGTCCAAGGGGAAGAGACTGACCTTCCCTATTCTTCCTTTTTACTCCCTCTCATTCCCTGCAATCCCTCTGTATGCCTCTGAGAAGCCCAACAGACCGCCTTTAGTAAGCTGGACTAGTAAATTATCATGCCCCTTACTTAAAGAGGTGCCTTAATCGCCTCTCAGTAAGCCCTTGCGATTGGGTGGAAGAAGGCCGGATACCTGATGTCTTAAGAGGCGAGATTGAGTGGAAAGCCCAAGACCTCTACAATCCCCACCGTCCCTTATCGGGTAAACGACTCGCTTACTTTAGAGTGTAGTACGGGCAATAGATGTGTTAGATATCAGTTTTTCGTTATTATCGTGTTTCGGTACGATATTTGAGAAATACCTCCTGAAATATGGGATAATTAGTATAGACAAATAAATATTGGGAGACATCCCGTTACCAACAAACATAAGGACGGCCCGTTTTCGGGTGCGGCCTTTTTAGTGTTTTTGGTAAAGAAAGGAAGACCCCGTGGACACACATCCACTGAACGAATACCTTACTGCCGATATGGCGCAAGGG
This sequence comes from Ktedonobacterales bacterium, assembly GCA_038199755.1. Classification (GTDB taxonomy): domain Bacteria; phylum Chloroflexota; class Ktedonobacteria; order Ktedonobacterales; family Ktedonobacteraceae; genus JBBPYR01. The sequence continues at coordinate 46,676 of JBBPYR010000031.1, forward strand.
TGCAGCAGGCTGCGGCAACAGCATAATTTGGCCGCGCAGTGGGCTGACGGGTAACGACAGTTGCAACCATGCCCCACAAAAAGCTGCCCATGCACCCGTTGTCACAACCATGTGGTTGCAAGCAATAAAGTCACCTTGCGACATATAGACACCCTTGAGTGTATGGCCGCTTTGCTCGATGCCCGTTACTTGTTGCCGATCATAAAGCTTTGCACCTTGTATTTGTGCTGCTTTTGCAAATGCCTGCACCAACTGTGGAGCGTGTATCTGAGCTTCCGCATGTGGTCGTGCGCATTAGCATGGGGGTGGAGGTATCATCTCTGCCTCTTCTTTGCTTTGCAAGTATGGTTGAACTATAACGACGACGCGCTAGGTCTTGGGTCTTCCTTGAGATACATCGTATCATAAAAAAATGCAGGTATTCTCCACCTGCTTACAATGTCCACAACAAGTGCTGTCTTGGCTTCATAGCAACGTCTGCATGTCCCTTATAGCAGTGTTGGAAGAAGGCAATGCATGAAAGAGCTATTTCTAGCACGTGTTGCCTGCTCGTGCTATAATAGGGCAAGAGTAGGAGACAGTTAAGTTGCTTCCTACATGGTGTCATCTAGCCTCATTACTAGGTGCGGTTAGCAACACCCCACACAGAGATTAGCCGAGCAATAGGTGCTGCTAAACCTTTGCATAGGAGTCATATTCATATGAGCAGCGAACTAAACAACAATAGTAAAACCATGGCACCGTCGGCACACAAGAAGCCGGTGCCACTCAGCATGGCTTCTGGTCCTCATGAGTACATTCCTGGCGATCAGGAACTTCCAGTTGAATTGACTAGTGTAGCTGATATGTTACAGTGGGCACAAAACTGGGCACGTTCAAAATCGGTATGGCCGTTGGGATATGGGCTTGCCTGTTGTGCCATCGAGATGATAGCTTCCGCGCAAGCACATTATGATTTGTCACGTTTCGGATCGGAAGTGTTCCGTTCCAGTCCGCGTCAGGCCGACCTGATGATTGTCGCGGGCACCGTCTCCGTAAAAATGGGGCCACGCCTGCGCTTGCTATGGGAGCAAATGCCAGAACCCAAATGGGTGTTGAGTATGGGGCAATGTGCCAATTCCGGCGGTGAATTCTACGATAGCTATTATACGGTCCAGGGGGTTGATACTATCGTACCCGTGGATGTTTATGTCCCTGGTTGTCCGCCACGTCCCGAAGCCCTCATCGAAGGCATCCTGAAACTGCGTGAAAAGATTCTCAAGCAGGGTCTCAAGGTGCAGGGTGAAAAGGAACTGGAGGTATAGTGTATGCGCGGTATCCTTGAAGGTATGGGCTTAACGTTCAGCCACCTTTTCCGACCGAAAGTGACGAGACTCTACCCTTATGAAAAACCCAAACTGCCACCGCGCAGTCGTGGGTTAATCCAATTGATTGCCGAAGAGGGATTAAAGACAGAATTTAATCTAAAATGCGAATCCTGTTTATTATGTGAGAAGGCGTGCCCACCACGTGCAATTACAATTGAATATGAGCCAATGCACGAGTGGAAAGAACGCCCCTGGTTCAAATCCTATATTCGCGATGGTGCCGAAAAGTTTACGCCGCGCAAACTGCCCCCCGCAACGGGTGCATCAAAAGGTGGCTTCTACAAACAACGTGTCTCAGAATATGCCGTTCATTATGAGGGGAAGCCCGTTGCTCCCTGTGTGGCTATGCCTGTGAAAGACTATCTAGAGCCAGAAATCGATCTGAGCAAGGTTGATGAACTGCTCGAAAATTGGTCACGTGAGGCAGGAGAGCTAGCCCCTTTGCTCGATACCGTCATGGATATCTATGGCTACCTGCCCTTGCAAGCCGCCAAGCGCATTGTGCAGGCGCGTGGCGTTGATCTGAGCGATATCTTTGGTATCGCAACCATGAGTCCAAAATTCAAGCCAGCCCCCGCTGTGAAGGGTATCAGGCGTGACGATCAGCCTGTACGTGGACTCGCACCCAGTAGACGTGGTGTATGGGGCAATATTAATCATGTGAGGCAACCCTATGCCTGATACTGCGTTCTCTTATCGCGTTTTGCGGCGTCCGACCGATCCTGATGTGCGATCGCTCGACGCCTATCGTGCTGCTGGCGGCTATAGCACACTAGAACAAGTGCTACGTCAGCGGACACCAGACCAGGTGACTCAGCAGGTCATCGACGCCCGCCTTCGTGGGCGTGGTGGTGCTGGTCGCCTCGCTGGTGAAAAATGGCGTATTGTTCGGCAAACTGGTGACGATCAGAAGTATGTTATTTGTAATGCCTATGATGCTGATCCTCGCTCTTATGCTGTTCGTACCCTCCTCGCCACGAACCCGCACCAGGTGATTGAAGGTATTCTCCTGGCTGCCTATGCGGTTGGTGCGTCAGAGACCTATCTCTATACCAGAAGCTTTTTCCATGAGGGGGTTGCCGCTATTCAGGCCGCCTTACGCGAGGCTCTTGAGGCTCGCCTAGTCGGACGCGACATCCTCGACACTGATTTTAGTTGTACCATTAACGTACTTGGCGTTGATATCGGTTTCATGGGCGGGGAAGAGACTGTCACGATGGCCATCATTAAGGGCCGTCGTGGTATGCCTGAGCAGCGTCCTGCGTTCCCTGCTAGCGACGGACTCTGGGGCAAGCCAACTCTGATTAACAGTGTTGAGACGCTGTCCAATGTTCCTGTGGCACTGCGGGATAGCGCGGCATTTGCCAGTGTCGGCACCGCAACCACAGCCGGAACAAAACTGGTAACGGTCTATGATGCCGCCGCTGTCGAACCCAAGGTTGTAGAAGTTCCCTTTGGTACGTCAATCCGTGCTATCGTCGAGCACGCCGGTATTTCGTTCAGCGATGCCGACCTGCGTGGCGTAGTGGTGGGTGGGGCCGAGGGTGGCGCACTTCCCGTTTCGCTACTCGATACCCCCTTTGACTTCGATCCTATCGAGGAAGCTGGAGCCATCGTTGGCTCAAGTATCATTGAACTTCTGCCCGTTGATACCTGCATGGTCGCCTGGGCGATGGAACGCAGTCGCTATTTAAGCAAAGAATCATGCGGAAAGTGTGTGCCGTGTCGTCTTGGTGTTCATCGCATTGCCGGTATTCTCGAAGGGATCGTGAGCGACCTTGGTGTGCGTGGAGACCTTGATGTGCTTGATGAGTTCGCTGAATATGTGCCGAACGGCTCTCTGTGTGGCTTTGGAGTGCAAGCACCGAATGCCCTCAAGACCGCCAAACGCTATTGGCCTACCCATTTTACATCCCATATCGAAGAGCAGCAGTGTCCTACCGGAACCTGCATTCCCGTTCGTTCTCATCGCTTTGTCACAAAACATGTTTTAACGTAGGAGCGACCATCCTTTCCCACCCTGCTAACGCACTAGTGGCTTAGACAGGGTGCAAGGAAAGGATAGATAGAGCTCCATTCCAAATAACTTATCCCGATCAATTGGAAGAGGAATAGTACATGGCAATATCAATCAGAGATACATTCTCTCCCATTACCCAGGACCCACAAGTGCCACTGGTGCGTAACGATGTTGGGCATCCCAGCTTCACGATTACCATCGATGGCAAGGTGATGCAGGCCTATGAAGGCCAGACAATCCTGAGCGTGGCGGTTGATAACGGAATTAGCGATATTCCCAATCTATGCAATGACGAGAAACTGGAGCCAACCTCGGCCTGTCGTATGTGTCTCGTACACATCGACGGCGAGAAACGCCCGCTCCCGTCTTGTAATACTGCCGCGATGCCAGGCATGGTGGTGAAGACGAACTCCGACGAGTTGTTCCATATTCGACGCACCAACCTGGAAATGATGCTTTCCGACCACAATGCCTATTGTCAGCCGCCGTGCCAGATAGACTGCCCCACGCACATCGACATCCCTGGCTATCTCGAATTGATTGCCAAGGGGTCAATGAAGGAAGCTGCGGGCCTCGTAAAAGAAGTGCTGCCCTTCCCTTTTATTCTGGGTCTGACCTGTCCTGCCCCCTGTCAGAAGGCGTGTCGGCGCGCACTAGTCGAAGAAGAGATCGCCATCTGTCGTATGCACGGCCATGCGGCAGAATATTCACTGCTTGACCCGCCAGTGCCCTATGTGAAGGATGCACCGACGGGCAAACGTGTTGCCGTCATCGGTGCTGGCCCTGCTGGTCTCACCTGTGCCTATTATCTCTCACTGCGTGGTCACTACTGCAAAGTCTTCGACATGCAGCCACAGCCCGGTGGACAGCTCCGCTATGGTATCCCTGAATATCGTTTGCAGAAAGACATGATGGACCGCGAGATCGATCACGTCTGGCAGCTGGGTGCCGAGTTCCAGGGCAATGTTAAGCTTGGTGAAGACTTCAGCATTGATGACCTGTTCGCAGAAGGCTTCGATGCCGTTTTCCTGGGCATCGGCTGCTGGACCAGTAATGAACTCCGCGTCCCCGGTGAAGATGCTGATGGCGTTGTCAATGCTATCTCGTATCTTGCTGAGAAGGTAGAGGGCAAGCCAGTGCCGGTCAGCGAAGGGCAAGAGGTAGTCGTAATCGGTGGTGGCTTCACCGCCTTTGACTGCACCCGTACCTCCCTGCGCCTGGGTGCCAAGGTTCACACCATGTATCGCCGTGGTCGCGCTGAGATCGGCGCCACGATGGAAGAAACCGAGGATGGTGAAGCCGAGGGGACCGACCTGCAATTCTACGTGAGTCAAACCAAAATTCTGACCGAAAATGACAAGGTGTCCGGTGTCGAGTTCCAACGCAACAAGCTGGGCGAGCCCGATGCCAGCGGTCGTCGTCGTCCCTTGCCAATTCCTGGTTCCGAATTTGTTGTGCATTGCGATACCGTCATTCCCGCTATCGGTCAGGCCGTAGATAAAAAGGTCATGACTGCTATTGCTCCTAGTGGAGTCAAGGCAACGAAGTGGGGAACGGTGCAGACCAATCCGCACAATTTCATGAGTGATCGCGTCGGCGTCTTTGGTGGTGGTGACTGCCAGATGGGTGCCAAGACCATCATCGAATGTGTCGCGCAAGGCAAACTGGCTTCACGCTCCATGCATGCCTTCCTGTCCGGTGAGGACATGAACGAGGTTGCACGCCGCCTAGAACTGGAAGAGCGCAGACCAGACCTGTTCGACATCGTGCCCTACAAGCCCGTCGAGCCAAAGGTAAAGATGCCCATGTTGCCCTATGAGGACCGCAGCCGCAACTTCCGCCTGATCGAGACTGGCTATCTGCAACAGCAGGCCGAGCGGGAAGCTGCCCGCTGTCTCCAATGTGCGTGTCCTGCTGCTGGCCAGTGTGACCTGCAAAAGTATAGTATTGAACATGGCTTGGCCGATAATCGTTTCCACGATGGTGAGCCGAGTGACTATCACGACTACGACTTTGACCTGTCGCATAGCTTCATTCTCCGTGACCCCAATAAGTGCATTAACTGCACGCAGTGTGTACGTGTCTGTCACGACGTGATTGGGCCTGACTGCTATGGCATGTTTGGGAAAGGCTTCAATACCATCGTTGCCACGCCGTTCAATGTCAGCTTGCATGATACCGATTGTGTGTCGTGTGGTGCTTGTGTGCAGGTCTGCCCAACGGGTTCGCTGATGATGGCCGAGCGTAATCTGAAACGCTACGCCTTCGCACTTGACCGCTGCATCTTCTGTGGCGATTGTGTCGAGGTTTGCCCGCATGGTGCGCTTGGTGAGACACCCAACTTCGAGCTATCCTTCTTCAACCGTGTTGGTGAAGATGTGACGCTGGAAAAGGATGATCTGGCAAAGGCACCCAACTACCTGGTACGTCAGCGTTTGCCCCGTGGCAAGAAGGATGTG
>JBBPYR010000032.1:0-2254 GCA_038199755.1 Ktedonobacterales bacterium
ACAATATATAAATTAAATAATCTTTTAAAATTTTTGGTGGTGTTCCGTGGGCCATGGCCCCCCCTCCCAACCACCTACAAATAATCACTGTAGGACAGATCTATGGTACAGCGTCAAACCTTCTTTACTTCGCTGCAAGGATTACTGCTAGTAGCAATAGCAAGCGCATGGATAGGAGGCATCTTTCTCTGCTCCTTGCTACCAGTCTCTCTCCCTACCCCCTTACTCCTGATTGCTGCTATGGGTATACTGCTCACGCTCCTCCTCCTGCGTCCCACCACACAAAGCCGTATTGTGCTCCTCCTGCTTGTCTGCATGCTACTCGGAGCATGGCGATATGCCATCGTCCTGCCCAGCAATGATCCACAAGCCCTCACAAACTTCATCGGCCAGAAGAACATTACCATACGTGGTGTCGTCGTGGACGAACCTAAGTTTCAAGGGAAAACACGGCTGCTCCTTGTCGATGCCAGCGCGGTCCAAATAAGCAAGAATGGCAGCTGGCAAGATGCCCACGGGCGTTTAGAAGTCCTCACGCCAGGTATAGCTATCGAATCCCTGTATAGCGCGAACTATGGCGATACCATTACCTTGGGCGGCACCTTACAAATAGCAGCGGCCAAACACGCGGCAGGCGTTTTCACCAGCATCGCCTTTCCACGCGTCAGTGTAATCAACAAGGGAAACACGATGCCACTTGCCTACCTCTACCACTTACGAGTGCAATGTGCTACCCTTCTCGCCCAGTTGCTCCCACAACCCCAGGCAGCTCTTTTGATCGCCCTTTTCCTCAGCCTGCGTACACCAGCTCTGAGCCCCGTGATCCAAGATTTTAACACTACCGGCACCGCACACCTCGTCGCTCCCTCTGGCTTCAAAGTTACGGTGATCGCGGGCTTGGTTGTTGCTTGCACAAGGTGGCTATACGAAATTCGCACTCTGCGTATATTCTTGTATAAACCCACATCAAAGCGTTGGAATTGGCGACGTTGGCTCGCTATCAGCCTTGCTATCATCACCATCGCACTGTACACCGCGTTAAGCGGCTTTGTGCCCGCAGCTCTACGCGCAGGTCTGATGGGATGCATCCTACTCATCGGGCCACGAATGGGGCGCAACTATAACGTCTTCACAGCCCTGGCTTTGGCAGCTATCCTGATTACCCTACTTGACCCTTTTGCATTATGGGATGTCGGTTTTCTGCTCTCGTTTCTGGGCACACTCGGCATTATCCTGCTCACGCCACTGTTTCAACGCCTTTTGCACCCCCTATCACAGCTACCACTCGGCCATCAATTCGTGGAAATTACCGCCGTCACGCTGGCAGCCCAGACAGCAACACTTCCCATTATCGCTATCGCCTTCGAAAATATCTCTTTTGTCGCTCCCCTAGCAAATCTGCTAACCGTGCCATTGCTCGGCATCTTTCTACTGTCTGGACTCGTGTTGTCGATCATCGCCTTTTGCTGGCTTCCTCTCGCGCTGGTCTGTAGTTGGGTTATTCATCCACTACTCAGCTACACACTCTTCATCGTCCACTGGTGTAGCCAGTTGCCCGCCGCCTATATCGCTGCACCCGACTTGAACACAGTCCTCGCATGGGCATACTATGGTGTACTACTCTTGCTATTTATAGGTATGAGAAAACTACTTGTACCTGCAACGCCAACCACACAGCCCACGCAGACCGCAACCCATGCAACCCTGCAGTCTCGGCAGTCTGCACGCTACTGGCGTATCATCCAGGGAAGCATCGCACTGCTTTTTATCGCGGTAACAGGAATAAACGTTGTTGCCGTAGCAGCACCAACACAGCTCACCGTTACCTTCTTGGCGGTTGCACCCGCCGGACAACCAGCGCAGGGAGAAGCTATCCTCATTCGCACGCCAGATCATAAAACAGCCTTGATTGATGGTGGCTTGGATGCCGTCTCCCTCGCGCAACAGCTTGATAGCCGCCTTCCCTCGTGGCAACGGACACTCGATTTTGTGCTACTCACAACTGCTCGCCCCGACGATATCGGCGGCTTGCAGGATGTGGTAACACGTTACCAGATAGGCGAAGTGCTCGATGCAGGCATGCTCCATCCAAATGCGACCTATGCCAGTTGGCGGCATGTGATCGCACAACGTGCTATTCCTTATCAAGCAGTGTTCCAGGGAGCCAGTATCGCACTCGGCGCACAGGTAGTTTTGCAAGTGCTGTGGCCCCCATCGTCATTACATAAGGGCGGCGACGAAGAACGCAACAACG
>JBBPYR010000033.1:0-7180 GCA_038199755.1 Ktedonobacterales bacterium
GCGGGGGCCCCGGGGCGGGGGCCACGGTCGTTGCGGGGGTGTTGCCCCCCCCCGGGGGCCACCCCCGGGGGGTCCACCCCACCCGACATCCCCACTCCCGCCCCTACAGATACGGGTGAGCCTTCACCTCATCCATTCTTCGGTTGATGCGTATGGGGCTCGCGTCCCGTACCCGTTGGCAACTAGGCACCCATAAGGTTTCGGTTTGTTACACTTGTTTCACTTGTTTCACTTGTTTCAGCTGTTTTGGCGAGAACAGGCTATGAGCAGAAGTGAGATGGAACACCTGCTAGCCACTTGCATTGCACCTCTCTATCAACTAAACTAAAGAACTACAAGCACCATTTCCAGCAGGTATAGCATCGCGCAAATACTACACGGCATAGAGAGGGAGAGGGGCATACATGAATGAAGCGGCAATCAAGAACTATTTGAAGGATATTGAGGGCACCTATCAAAAGGGGAATGCAACAGAGCATAGCTACCGCTCCTATTTGAAGAACTTGCTAGAAACGTGGACACCGGGGATCGTTGCCACCAATGAGCCAAAGCATATTCAATGTGGCGCACCAGACTTCATCATCACCAACAAACAGACCCCTCTCGGCTACATCGAGACAAAAGATATTGCGGTCCCGCTCGATGCCGTAGAGCACAGCGATCAGATGAAACGCTATCTGGCAGGGCTGGCAAACCTGATCTTGACCGACTACGTCGAGTTTCGCTGGTATGTGAGCGGCCAGCACCGAGCCACGGCACGCCTCGCGAAAGTCACAAAAAAGGGCAAGTGGACACATGATGAAGAGGGAATCGCACAGGTTGCCAAACTCTTGCAAGGATACATGGTGGCCCAGGCCCCGACCGTTGCCAATCCCAAAGAACTAGCAACACGCATGGCTTCCATTGCCCAACTCATCAGAAATGCCATCAGTTTAACCTTCAAAAGTGAGGAGGGAGCAAAGGGTTCTTTACATGGGCAACTCGAAGGCTTCAAACAGGTGTTGCTCCCTGATCTGGACGGCGAACAGTTTGCTGATATGTACGCCCAAACCATCTGCTATGGCCTCTTTGCCGCCCGTTTCAACGCCAAACCAAATCAGCGCTTTACCCGTGAAGCCGCGGCATACGGCATCCCGAAGACGAATCCCTTCCTACGCAAGATGTTTGGCCATATCGCAGGGCCTGATCTCGATGAACGTATCGTGTGGGCGGTTGATGACCTGGCTGAGGTGCTCAATCGTACCGATATGGAAGCCATCTTACGCGACTTTGGCAAGCGCACGCGCCAGGAAGACCCCGTTGTGCATTTCTATGAAACCTTCCTTGCAGCCTATGACCCGAAAATGCGCGAGGCGCGTGGTGTCTACTACACACCTGAGCCAGTGGTCTCCTACATTGTGCGCAGTGTCGATCATCTCCTGAAAGAAGAGTTCGGGCTCGCCGACGGTCTGGCTGATACCACAATGCTGAAAGCCACAAGTTCCGATGGCAAGTACGGTTTAGAATCACACAAAGTTCAGATACTCGACCCGGCAACAGGCACAGGCACCTTTTTACATGGCGTGGTTGACCACATCTATGAGACCTTCAAAGGCAATAAAGGGATGTGGTCAGCCTATGTCTCACAACACCTGCTACCCCGCTTGTTTGGCTTCGAGTTACTGATGGCTCCCTATGCAGTTGCCCACATGAAACTTGGCTTACAGTTAAAAGAGACTGGCTACGACTTTAGAGGCGATGAACGCTTAGGAGTGTATCTCACGAACACCCTAGAAGAGGGCTTTGAGGGAAGCACACTTCCTTTTGTAGAGTGGCTCGTAGAAGAGGCAACGGCAGCCGGGAATGTAAAGCATGATGAACCCGTCATGGTTATCCTTGGCAATCCGCCCTATTCCGGTCATTCTGCCAACAAAGGGAAATGGATAACCGATTTACTGCACAGTAAAAGTAACAATTATTTTGAGGTGGATGGTCTGCCGCTAGGAGAGCGTAATCCAAAGTGGCTCAACGACGATTACGTTAAATTTATCCGTTTTGCCCAATGGCGCATTCAACAGACAGGTTACGGAATACTTGCTTTCATTACCAATCATGGCTACTTGGATAATCCCACCTTTCGCGGTATGCGGCAAAGCCTGATGCGAACCTTTGATGACCTTTATGTGCTTGATCTACATGGCAACAGCAAGAAGAAAGAACGTTCACCCGATGGCTTGAAGGATGAAAATGTCTTTGATATCCAGCAAGGTGTTGCCATTGGCCTTTTTGTGAAACGTCAAAAGAAGAATACCATAACTAATAATAATCAAGCAGTATATCACGCTGATTTATGGGGAGCACGTGAAATATATGAGAAGGTAGAGCAGGAACAACGTTTGACAGGGGGTAAGTACCATTGGCTTGCAAGCTATGATATTAGAACTACTGAATGGACAAGGCTAGAGCCACAAGCACCTTTTTATCTTTTCGTACCACAAAATACCGACATGAGAATAGAGTATCAGGAAGGATGGAAGGTAACAGAAATTCTTTCGACTTATAATGTTGGGTTAACTACAGGGCAGGACGCGAAAACCGTAGCCCCAACTTTGGATGAGTCGAAAAAGCAGGTAGAGTCCTTTGGACTCAAGCAAGATGTAATTAAGCCAATTCTATACCGACCATTCGATAGAAAATTCCTAGTTTATTCTCCACAAGTTATTACTCGTCCACGTACAGATGTCATGCGTCATATGCTAATAGATCAGAATATAGCTCTTTCAACAACCCGTTCAATTGAAATTGGGCGTGGCTGGGAGCACGTCTTTTGTTCAGATAGTTTAATACAGTTACATACTGTATCTTTGAAAGAGATAAATTATTTCTTTCCCCTTTATCTCTATCCCAACCCGAAAACGGACACTTTATTTGATATACAAGAACCTTCTACTGCTCTTGGAGGTCGCCGACCCAACTTATCATCGACATTTATCCTAGATGCCTCTAAAAAGCTCAACATGCAATTTACTCCTGATGGCAAAGGCGATTTAGAAAGGCTGTTTGGCCCAGAAGATATCTTTAGCTATATGTACGCTATCTTTCATGCTCCAACATATCGCATTCGCTATGCTGAGTTCCTCAAAATAGATTTTCCCCGCTTGCCTTTGACCTCGGACGCTGATCTATTCCGCTTGTTGTGTAAGTTGGGGGAGCGATTAGTTGGATTGCACCTGATGGAGCAATACGGAAAGGTGCAGATCAATTATGCAGTAGAGGGAACCAACATGGTTGATAAGGTTGAATATCTGCAACCGCCAAACCAACCAGAGCAAAGGCGGGTTTATATCAATAAGACGCAGTACTTTGACGGTGTGCCCGCTGATGTGTGGAACTTTCATGTTGGCGGCTATCAAGTATGCCATAAATGGCTGAAGGATCGTAAGGGGCGCGTGTTGTCGTTTGATGATATCAGGCATTATCAGCGTATAGTAGCAGCCTTGGCTGAGACAATCATACTAATGGAACAGATTGATGAGGCGATTGAAGAGCATGGAGGCTGGCCTCTCAAGTAGAATTGCAAGCCATTAGCCCTCATCACATACTACACCACCTTTAAAGAAAGAAGCACTCAGGTCATTAAAGAGCCTTGAGTGCTTCTTTTTGTTCTGGCTTCAATTCCAGACGGACGGCCCCAGCCATTTAGACCGGCTGCACCCATAGTATAGCATGACAAGCCATTTTAGGCAAGCATTTTCGCGGGTCTCTTTTTTGGGGCTGTTTTTACCCCCAAAAACACCTCTCTTTTAGGTATAAAATGGCGGAAAACAGCCTGTAGAGCCATGCGCGGGTCTCTGCTCAGAGATGCCATCCCTGAGACCCGCGCAAATACTTCAGCTTAGGAGAGAAAACATGCCACTTTTTGACAGCAATATTCCTTCTTAGCAAGCCGTTATCAAACCACATATCCAGTAGACAGCAATTGAACCTCTCACCACGTATAACGGGGAGCAAAACAGGGAGCAAAACGACTAGACGTAGCTAGAAATAAGCCGACACCATTGCACAACACTCAAATATGAAACCCCTTGAGAAGCCAGCGCAGCGCGCTGAGAGCCGTGCGAAAAAGGCCATCTGTGAGGTTCAAATCCTCTTACCTCAATAATAGTTAAGGTACTCTATCAAACCTATTTCTACATCCTGCTTCAATTGGCTAGCCATTAGCCCGCCACGCGAACAACCTTCATAAAGAAAGCAGCCCCCAGGCCATAGTACAGGCACGAGTGCTTCTTACGTTGACACTAAATTTGACACCATAGAGGATAGATTTTATTAGACGCACTTAGAAGCGTTTAGACATGGAAATTTCACGGATACGCCTGAGAAGCCGTGAAAGAAGATACGACCAGTGGAAAAGAACGATGGCAATAATTTCTGCTAAAAGATATACTAGTAAGAGACAATCCGATATTATCATTTACTGCTCTTAGAGCAGGCTTCGCACCTTATAGCCTCTCGCATACGCTTCAATACCATCCATGAACGAGCATACGTAGCTGTGCGTTTGAGCAACAAGCATAGACCCTGGTAAAGTAGAAAGGACGATTCATCAGTGAAAGTATATGGTCGTATGACCGTCTTTCCCATTATGCCAACCCGCATTAGCCGCTTATATGAGTTGGCCTACAATCTGTGGTGGAGCTGGCACCCTGAGGCGCGTGCTCTTTATAGCACCCTCGATCCCGCTTTATGGGAAACGGTAGGACATAATCCCGTTCGCTTCTTGAGTGAAGTCAACCCAACGTATCTGGAAAAGGCTGCCGACAACCGCGAATATCTGCAGCAATATGATAGCGTCATAAGTGACTTCGATCACTATATGCACCCCCGCCCTGAAGAGACGTGGTTTTCTAGCACCTATCCCGAACTGACCGACAAGATCATCGCATACTTCTCCGCCGAGTTTGGTCTGCATGAGTCGTTGCCTATTTATTCCGGTGGCCTGGGCATTCTCTCCGGCGACCATTGTAAAGAGGCCAGCGACCTGGGCCTGCCTTTTGTAGGGGTAGGTTTCCTTTATCCACAAGGCTACTTCCATCAAAGCATCACCCGCGAAGGGCGGCAGGAAGCCAGCTACGACAAGCTCCACTTTTCGGAGGCACCCGCCATTCCCGCGACGGGTCCCGATGGCAACGAGGTCATGATTAACGTGGATCTGCCCGGACGCCGCATCTACGCCAAGATTTGGAAGCTGCAAGTTGGCCGCGTACCACTCTACCTGATGGACACTGATGTCGCACCCAACGCACCCAGTGACCGCGAACTGTCCGCACGTCTGTATGGTGGTGATCGCGAGATGCGTATTTCACAGGAGATTGTGCTGGGCATCGGTGGCGTGCGCGCCTTGCGTGCCCTGGGCATCTCTCCTTCCGCATGGCATATCAACGAGGGACACGCCGCCTTCTTGAGCTTGGAGCGCTGCCGCGAATTGGTCGCCTCCGGTCTGAGCTTTAACGAGGCACGCGAGGTCGTCAAATCCAATTCGCTCTTCACAACGCACACTCCGGTACCAGCAGGCAACGACACCTTCAACTATGACGTGGTTGACAAGTTCTTCGGCTCCTATTGGGGACAACTTGGCATCACGCGTGACCAGTTCATGGAGATCGCCCGTGAAGATCATGGCTGGGGGCCAACCTACGGCATGACCGTGCTGGCCTTAAAATTGACGGGGCAGCATAACGGCGTGAGCAAACTCCATGGGCAAGTCTCGCGCAAGATGTGGCAATTCCTCTGGCCTGGCCTGGACGCCGACGAGGTGCCCATTGGCTACGTCACGAACGGCGTCCATAGCCCCTCGTGGATCGCGCCCGAAATCAACAGGCTCTACGGAAAATATCTGGGCGAATGGGGACTGCACATCGACGATCAGGAGTTCTGGAACCACATCGACCAGATACCCGACGCGGAACTATGGAAAACCCACACACTCTGTAAAGAGGTGCTGATTGCCTACGCACGCAAAAACCTGCGAGAGCAACACCTACGCCTGGGTGAGGGTTCGCTACAAATCGCCGAGTTCGAGCGCATACTTGACCCGAATGCGCTAATTATCGGTTTCGGTCGCCGCTTCGCCACCTACAAGCGTGCCACCCTCATCTTCCGTGATATCGAGCGCTTACAGCGCCTGCTAAGCAACCCGGACCGCCCCGTGCAAATCATCTTTGCGGGTAAAGCTCACCCAGCTGATGAGCCCGGAAAAGCCTTGATCGAACAGATTTATCGCTTCTCCCGTGGTGCCTTCAAGGGGAAGGTCGTCCTACTGGAAAACTACGATATCGACATGGCGCGCTATCTCGTCTCCGGTACAGACATGTGGCTGAATAATCCCACGCGCCCATATGAGGCTAGCGGCACTAGTGGACAGAAAGCTGCTCTCAATGGACAACCCAACTGTAGCATCCTTGATGGCTGGTGGGATGAGGGCTTCAATGGCAAGAACGGCTGGGCCATCGGTGAGCAGCGCGAATATCATGATCAGAATGCGCAAGACGAGGCTGACAGCATCTCCCTCTACAACCTTCTTGAGCAGGAGATTGTCCCCAGCTTCTTTGAACGTGGCTCTGACAACGTGCCTCATAGCTGGCTCGCGCACATGAAGGATGCCATTCGCACCTGCGCCCCAGAGTTCAGCATGCGGCGCATGGTCAAAGAGTACGCCACACGCTACTACGTGCCGGAGATCAAGCAGGGTGAGCACGTCGGGCAAAACCGTTATGAAAGGGCCCGCAACCTCGCCGCCTGGAAAGAGCGCATCCGCAAAGGCTGGGAGGATGTTGCGCTCTTCATTGATGGTCGGCGCGACGGTCAACTCAGCCTCGGCGAAGGTATCGATGTACGTGCCTGGATACGCTCTGACAAGCTCAGCAACGAAGACCTGCGTGTCGAACTCGTTTATGGCGAGGCCAACGAAGACCAGGTGCTGGCAGAGCACGCCCTACCCATGACCTATAGCAAGCGCGAACAGGATGGCTCCTATCGCTACGATCTCCATCTCAAACCAGATGAGACCGGCACGATTGCCTACAATGTCCGCGTCTACCCCTCGCATCCCGATCTCGATGAAAAATACGAGATGGGCCTGATCCGCTGGGCCTAAAAAAGAGGAGAGTACAGGGGATGGCCGCGCTTCGGAAGCGCGGCC